>CAZQZE010000197.1:0-4709 GCA_964597715.1 uncultured Halobacteriales archaeon | reverse complement strand
TCGAGCCAATCGATACGTCACAGAGGTCGCCGTTGCTCCGTTCGCCTGACACCACGGCCAAACGGTCGGGGGGTCATACAACCACACCTCCGCACGCGCGGTGGCGGTCACGCCACCCGTCAGGGGCCCACCCGGTGAGCGCAGCGGTGGTTTCGTGCCATCGATAGCTCAGATAGTCCCGAGACGCGCGTGACGACGGCGGGCCGGAGTCCTCGTAGTAGAGGAATCCACGGCGGACCCGTCGACAGGTCATCGTCGGCTGTCGGCACACCCACTCGCTGGCCGTTGTGTAGTTCGCGACCGTGTCGTCGGACACGTCCGGTTATGATGGCGGGCGTACGAACTGTCTCGACGGTGTTGCCCGTCTCGTGTGCGGCGACACGGTGTCACAGTATAGCCGTTCGTCTCGGAGCCGACCCCCGGCCTTTTGCGTCGAGTCGCCGTAGCCGGCGGTATGACGGGACGCTACTACGAGGAGTTCGAGGTCGGCGAGACCATCGAACACCCCCGGACCCGGACGGTCAGCGAGAGCGACAATCAGCGCTTCTGTGACATGACGATGAACCAGCAGCCCCTCCACCTGGACGCCGAACACGCCACAGAGACGGAGTTCGGCGAGCGCATCGTCAACGGGCTGTACACGATGAGCCTGGCGGTGGGGATGACCATCCCCGAGACCACCGACGGGACCATCGTCGCCAACCTCTCCTACGACGAGGTCGAACACCCCAACCCGGTCTTTCACGGCGACACGGTCAGCGCGGAGACGACCGTCCTCGACAAGCGGGAGACCAGCGACGGCGAGCGCGGGGTCGTGACGATGCACGTCACGGTCTACACGCAGGAGGACACCGTCGTCTGCGAGTTCGACCGCACCGCGCTCTCGCTGAAGCGCGAGCACGCGGAGTGATGGCCGGGGAGAGCGGGGCAGAGCCCGACAGCCGCGGGCGGACAGCCGGGGTGGCCGGTCGCCTCGGGGCCGCCCGCGCCCGCTACCGGGACCGTGTCGCCCGCGGGCCTGACCCGGCAACTGTCGCCAGGGTTGCCCTCGGGGCGACTATCCTGCTGGCGGGCCTACACAAGCTGGTCGCGCCCGGCGCCTGGGCGGGCTACGTCGTCGGCTGGGCCGAACCGCTCGTGGTCGTCTCCCCGCGGACGTTCATGTGGCTCAACGGCCCGCCGGAGGTGCTCGTGGGCGGACTGTTGCTCGTCGACCGGTACACCACGCTCGGGGCATCGGTCGTCGCGGTCTCGCTCGCGGGGACACTCGCCTATCTCGGGCTCGCGGCGCTTTCGGGGGCGGTCTTCGCGACCGCGATAGTCCGGGACGTGGGGCTGCTCGGGCTGGCAGTCTCGGTGCTGGTGGCCTCGGCGCGGTGACGGTCGGCCCCGGTCAGCCGAGCGGGCCGGCGAGCTCGAACACGAAGAGGAGATAGTACAGCGCAATCACGAGCAGGACCGACCCGGTGATGACGTTGACCGCGCGGCGGTGGGTCGTCAGAATCCCGAGCACGCGGTCGCGCCAGGGCTCGGAGACGACCGCAAAGCCGAGTAGCGGGCTGGCCATGCCGACCCCGAACGCCCCGAAGTTGGCGACGCTGGAGACGGGGTCGGTAAAGAGAAACGCCCGGGCGAAAAACACCGAGATGAACCCCGGATTACACGGCAACACGACCGCCCCGAAGAACGCGCCGTAGGCAAACGCCGAGAGCGACGGAAACCGGGTCTGGGGCGGCTCGACCGTGGCGAGCCGGGCCTGTGGGTGCAGGTCGGCGATCAACACGACCCCGAGGACCGCGAGCAGCGCGAACGCCGGCGGGGAGACCAGTTCGACGACGGCCGTCAGCGACGTCTCGAGCAGTGTCGTGAACAGGACACCGATACCGGCCATGAAGACGATCACCCCCAGTGCGACGAGCCCGCCGAGCACGGCGATAGACGGGGCGTCCTCGTCCTGGTTGGAGAGAAAGGCGAGAAACCCCGGATACAGCGGGATGACACAGACGGCCGAGAGCGGTGTTGCCAGCCCCAGCGTGAACGACGTCACAACCTCGGTGACGGGACTCATCTCAGCAGTCGGCGGCGGCCGACTGGACCGCCTCGGCGGACTGCTGGCTCCCGGAGAAAAACTCCGCCACGCCCTCGTCACAGGCCACGATGACCGGCGTGCTCGGGGCGTTGGTGACAGTCGGCCCGAACTCCGCGACCAGCGACTCGGTCATCTCGGCCGGCGCAACCGCGAACCGCCAGTCGAACCCGTTCGACTCCGCGTGTTGTCTGACCGTCGCCGCGTCCTCGTTCGGGTCGGTGTTGAGACCGACGACGGTGACCGACCCGTCCGTGTTCGACAGCGCCTCCGACTGGCGCCGGCACTTCGGACACCAGACGGCAAACGACTGGACCGCAACAGGCCCTGCCAGTCCGTCGATACTGAACGTCTCGTCGGTCAACACGTCCGTCAGCTCCGTCGTCCGCCACGACCGGTCTGTGCCGCCCGGTGTCCCGCTCGCGCCAGGACCGCTGTCACCGCCCACACAGCCCGCCAGTACCCCAACACTCAGTGCCCCGGTCGCTGCGAGGAGGCGTCGCCGTGAGGTGTGCGGTCGGGACCCATTCGCGCCGTCTTGGCCACCCATACCCGTACGACGGGCGGGCAGAAGTAATAGATTGTTCAAACTCCGTTCAAATTTCGTCCGAGGTCGGCGCTCGGAGGCGAGCCACCCGCGACAGCCCTGGCCGGGTGGAGCCGTCCAGGCACGGTCCTCTCGCTTTCGGTCCGGGCGGGAACCGGAACGCTATTGACCGTCACCCGCGTGCTCCTGGCGCATGAGAGCGCACGCACCGGGGAGCGTGACGGTCGTGTTCGCGCCGGTCGAGGACACCTCACTGGGTGTGAGTTTCGCCGTCAGCGACGGCGTCACCGCCGCGGTCGAGGCCGCTGACGCGACTGCGGTCAGCCTCGACGGCCGGCAGACGTCCTTCGAGCCCGTCGAGATCGCCCTCGAGACGCTGGGCGTCGCGGCCGACGTTGCCCTGGAGAGTGAGATTCCCGTCGGCCGGGGCTTTGGCGCCAGCGGCGCGGCGACGCTGGGGACTGTGCTGGCGGCGAACGAGGCGTTCGGGCTCGGCCGCTCGCGCGAGGAGTTGGTCGAGGTGGCCGCGCGGGCGGAGGTCGAGGCCGGCACGGGGCTGAGCGACGTCTACGTCCAGGAGATGGGGGGGTTTGCCTACGACACGGGCGAGGGGCGCCAGCGCGTCGCCCGCGAGGACGAACTCCGGTACGCCTCCTGGGGCGGGATCGCCACCGGCGACGTGCTCGGAGACCCCGCGGCCGTCGACCGTGTCCGGAGCGCCGGCAACGACGCCCTCGCGGCGTTCGACCCCGGGATGGACCTGCCTGCCCTGTTCGACCTCGCCTGGGACTTTGCGGAGGCGACAGACCTGGTGACAGAGGGTGTCACCGACCGGGTCGAGGGCGTGCAGGCGGGCGGCGGCGCGGCGACGATGGCGATGGTCGGCGAGACCGTCGTCGGCGTCGGGGGCGGCGACACGCTCCCCGAGCGCACGCGGATCGAGCCCGAGGGCGCACACGTGCTGTGAGCAGGGGCCGGCGACGGACACCCGTGCCGCTCACAGCACCGTCCCGTGTTTTTTCTCGGGCAGTTCCTTTGTGACGTCCTCGTAGAAGGCAAAGCGGGCTTCCAGTTCCGCGCGGAGTTCGGAGGGCGGGACGACCTCGTCGATGACCACCTCGCTTGCCATCCGGCGGATGTCGATGTCCGCACGAAACTCCTCGCGCAGCTCCTGTTCGCGGGCGGCCCGCTCGTCGGCGTCCTCGATAGCGTCGAGTTCGTTCGCGTAGACCGCCCGGACCGCCGCCTCGGGGCCCATAATGCCGATCTCGCCGGAGGGGAGGCCGATGACGCTCTCGGGGTCGTAGGCCGGCCCGCCCATCGCGTAGATGCCGGCGCCGTAGGCCTTCCGGACGACGACAGTCTGCTGGGGGACCGTCGCCGAGGAGGTGGCGTAGATGAACCGTTTGCCCTGCTCCAAGATCCCCTCCTTCTCGACCTGTGAGCCGGCCATGAAACCGGGCGTGTCACAGAGGTACAGGACGGGGATGTTGAACGCGTCGGACTTCCAGATGAACTGGGCGGCTTTCTCGGCGGCGTCGGGGAAGATGGCGCCCGCGCGCTCGGCGGGCTGGTTGGCGACGACGGCGACCGGCCGGCCGTCGACCCGGCCGTAGCCGGTGATGATCTCGGGGCCGTAGTCGGGCTGGAGTTCGAGAAACGAGTCGGCGTCGACGACCCGCTCGACCAGCCGGTGCATGTCGTAGCTCCGCCGTGGCCCCTCGGGAACCACACTGTCGATACCCCGGGGCGAGTGGGCGGGGTCGCTGCCCGCCGTCTGTGGGGGCTGCTGGTCGGCGTTGTCGGGCAGGTAGCCGACCAGCCGGGCGACCAGTTCGCGGGCGTGGTCCTCGTCGTCGGCGACCAGGTCCGCGCTGCCGGAGTGGCGGGCGTGGACGTCGGGGCCGCCCAGGTCGGCGAGGCTGATCTCCTCGCCGGTGACCATCTCGACCATCCGCGGGGAGGCAATAGCCATCGCCGACATCCCGCGGACCATCACGGTGAAGTCGGCAAAGACGGGGGTGTAGGCCGCGCCCGCGATGCAGGGGCCATAGAGCACACAAATCTGGGGCACCC
>CAZQZE010000196.1:0-4725 GCA_964597715.1 uncultured Halobacteriales archaeon | reverse complement strand
GTACTCGTACTCCTCCTCGTGGATGAGCAGCGAGTCGTCGACGAGGGTGTACTTCACCTCGCCCTCGAAGCCGCCGGTCTCGGCCTCGATTTCGAGGGGTGCGTGACCGTCGTACTCGGCGACGACGGTCCCGTTAGCGTCGGTGGTGTACTCCTCCTCGTTGAGTTCGACCGATGCGTTCTCGACGGGCTCACCGCCCTGCGTGACGGTCACCGTCACCGTGCCGTTGTCGTAGGTTGCCCCGATGTCGGCGTCACCCGGCGCGGTTGCATTTGTACTCATCCCCGTGTCCGCCGCCTGTGTCTGTGCGTCTGACTGTGCCGCCGGGCCGGCGGTGACGGCCGCTGCCCCGCCGACCATCATCAACACGACCGCCAGTCCGACCGCGACTGTCTTTGCTGTCATTGCATCCTGTCCTGTGTGTCAGACTGTCCTAAAGGGGGGAGACGGTGCCGCCGTATTCCGGCCGTTTGCGGCCGTTTGTCGCCGTTTGCACCCGTACAAGCGTTCGCAACGGCTCGGTGACCGCGGTCGTCGGCGTTTTGTCCCTCGCCACAGTATACGGGGCATGATCGACCTGCGGAGCGACACGGTCACCCGACCGAGTGACGCGATGCGCGAGGCCGCCCGCGACGCGCCCGTCGGCGACGACGTCTACCGCGAGGACCCGACGGTCAACAGACTCCAGAGCCGGGTTGCCGACGTGCTGGGGACCGAGGCCGCGCTGTTCGTCCCCTCGGGGACGATGGGCAACCAGGTCGCCGCCCGGGTCCACACCGAGCGGGGACAGGAGGTGCTCTGTGAGCGGGAGAGTCACATCTACAAGTGGGAACTGGCAGGACTCGCCCAGCACGCCGAGGTGCAACCGCGGACCATCGACGGCGGCGAGCGGGGGATTCCGACCCCCGACCAGGTCCGCGAGGGGTACGTCGCGGCGGACGGTCACCGGCCCGGCACCGGGCTGGTCACCCTGGAGAACACACACAACAGCAGGGGCGGGATAGCCATCGCACCCGAGCGGGTCGCCGCGGCGGCCGAGGCCGCCCGCGAGCGTGACGTCCCGGTCCATCTCGACGGTGCGCGGCTGTTCAACGCCGCGGCCGCCCACGACGTCCCCGCTTCGACACTCGTCGAACCCGTCGACACGGTGATGTGCTGTCTCTCGAAGGGGCTCGGCGCGCCCGTGGGGTCGGTGCTCGCCGGTTCCGAGCACTTTGTCGAGGACGCCCGCCGGGTCCGGAAACTCCTCGGCGGCGGGATGCGCCAGGCGGGGATGCTTGCCGCGCCCGGGTTGGAGGCCCTCGAGCGTCGCGAGCGCCTCACGGAGGACCACCGCCGGGCCACCCGACTCGCCGAGGGGCTCGGCCGTATCGAGGGGCTCTCGGTCGACACGCCGGAGACCAATATCGTCCTCGTCGGGACCGACCGGCCGGCAGAGGCGTTTCTCGAGGGGTGTGAGGCGGCGGGTCTGCTGGGCGGTGCCTTCGACGACCACCTCGTTCGCCTCTGTACCCACCGTGATGTCGACGACGCCGATATCGACGAGGCGGTTGCGGCCGCCGAACAGGCGGCCTGACCCCGACCGTCACGACGACACCGCTGCGCGGGGCGGTCGCCGGCGCTCAGCCCAGAAAGTCGAGCAGTAGGTCGGTCACCCGGTCAGGGGCGTCGGCCTGGACCCAGTGAGAGGCCGCCGGGAGGCGTTCGACGCGCAGGTCCGGGACGAAGGCCCCGAGCCCATCGAGCAGTTCCGTCCCCAGCGCCCGGTCCTGCTCGCCCCAGACGACCATCGCCGGCACCCGCACCGTCGTGTCCCGCTCGCGGCCGACCAGCGACCGGAGCTCCCGCCCCACGCCCTCGCGGAACTGCGCCCGGTAGTAGTTCAGCGCCGCGGTCATCGTCCCCTCGGTCGCCATTGCCCGTTTGTACCGCTCGATTTCGGCGTCGCTGAAGGCGTCCGGGCGGGCGGTGTCGGCGAGCAGTCGCTCGACAGCCGCGAGGTCGTTCGCCCGGAGCAGCCGCTCGGGCAGCCAGGGCACCTGTGCGGCCACCGCGTACGACGACCGGAGCACCTGCCGGGGTGACTGACGGAGCGTCCGGCGGTAGCGTTCGGGGTGTGGGGCGTTCAACACGACCAGCCGGTCGAGCAGGTCCGGCTCGCGGATGGCCGTCTCCCAGGCGACCAGCCCGCCCCAGTCGTGACCGACGAGGTGGGTCCGGGCGTAGCCCAGGCTCTCGACCAGCCCGCGTACGTCTGCCACGAGTTCGTCGACGCGGTAGCTGGCTACACCTGCGGGCTTGGAGGAGCGGTTGTACCCCCGCATGTCCGGGGCGACCACCCGGACGCCGGCGTCGGCAAGCGGGGAGAGCTGGTGGCGCCAGGCGTACCAGAACTCCGGGAAACCGTGCAGACAGACCGCAAGCGGCGGCTCCGTCGCGCCGTCGACGGCCCCTGGCTCGGGGTCGACGCGGACGTAGTGGAGGCTCACACCGTCGAGATGGGCGGTCTCGTGGCGCCACGTCTCGGGGTCGCCGTCGGCGCCGGGGGTGGCCGGCGGCGACCGCCCGCCCGGGTTCGCCGACATCAGAACTCCCGCAGACGGGCAAGTCGGGCCTGTGCGCTGCCGTCCGCGATGGCGTCCCGGGCCAGTCCCACACCGTCCTCGATGGTCTCCACGTCGCCGCGGGCGTACGTTCGGACGGCGGCGTTCAGCGCAACGGCATCGGCGAAGTGGTCGTCGCGCTCGCCGGCCAGGACCGACTCGGTGACCGCCGCGGAGTCGGCGGCCACGTCCCCGACGGCCAGGTCCTCGCGCTCGAAGTCCATCCCGTACTCGGCGGTTTCGACCTCGTAGTCGGTGAACGCGCCGTCGTCGCCGTCGCCGCTCTCACCGGCGCGGGCGCGGTCGTACTCGGCGACCACCGTCGTCCCGGGGCGGATGTCGTCGTACCCCTCGAGCCCCTGGAACATGAGCACGCGGCCGGTGTCCTGTGAGTCCATCTCGCCGAAGGTGTCGACGACCCGCTTTGCAAAGGCAAGGTGGTAGAAGCTCCCGAGGTGGACGTCGGCGTCGGCCGGGTTCGCAAGCGTCTCGACGGTGTTGAGAAAGGTCCGGACCCCCATCTCCGCACGGCGGTCGGAGAGGTCGACGACGAGCGGGTTGAACCGGGGCTGGTAGTAGAAGCCAAAGCCCACCTCGTCGACCATGTTGGCGCTCTCGGCGGGTGCGAGGTCGGTGCGGACGCCGAGTTCGTCGAGTACGTGTTTGTAGGCGGTGGCCTCTTGGGTGGGGACGCGGTCCCCGGAGTGGGTGACGACAGGCGTTCCGGCCGCGGCAGCCACGAGCCCGGCGGCCACCCCCAGGAGTGCGGAGGTGTGTTTGCCGTCGTAGTTGGCGCCACAGTCGACGGGGTCACAGTCGGGGACGGCGGTCTCGACGCTCTCCTCGCGCATCACGTCGGTAAACGCGGCCAGCTCCTCGGGGGTGTTGCGCTTCCAGCGGTTGGCAAGCCAGAACGCTCCCAGCGTGGTCTCGGCGGGGTCGCCGGCAAAGATGCGGGCCAGTGCCTCCCGGGCCTGCGGGCGGGTCATATCCTCGGCGGACTTGTGACCCGAGCCGACGACCTCGGTCATGAGCCGGTCGAGCGGCCACTCGCCAGTCTCGTACGTGGGCATATCTCCGAGTACAGGCGTCGACCGGCTAAAGGCTCCCGCTCGGCGTCTACCCGAACCCTTTTGCGCCGTTCGACCAAAGCGTCACAGTAATGAGTGGCGCAGAGCCCGCGACGGTGCTTGTCGTCGACGACGAACGGGACGTAGCTGACGCGTACGCGGCCCAACTCGACAGCGAGTACGTCGTCACGACGGCCTACGGTGGGCAGGAGGCGCTGGACCAGCTCGACGCCTCGGTCGACGTCGTGTTACTCGACCGGCGGATGCCCGGTCTCTCCGGCGACGAGGTCCTCGACACGATCCGTGACCGCGGGCTCGAGGTCCGGGTGGCGATGGTGACGGCCGTCGACCCGGACTTCGACATCATCGAGATGCCCTTCGACGACTACATCATCAAGCCCGTCTCCCGGGATGACCTGCTCGAGACCATCGAGCGGCTGCGCAACTGCTCGACCTACGAGACGACGCTCCAGGAGTACTACTCGCTGATGGCCAAACGCGGCACCCTGCAGTCGAACAAGCCCCAGGCCGAACTGGATGGCAGCGAGACCTTCGAGAGCCTGAAGGCCCGTATCGACGAGCTCGAAGATGAGCTCGACGAGACCGTCTCGGAGTTCGACGACGACGACTTTACCGCCCTGTTTCGCGACCTCGACGACCCGGCCACCGGAGCCATCGAGGACTGAGCCGCCGGGTTTCCGGCCGCTCGGTCCTTTCGAAAGCACTAACCAGCTGCTGACTAACTATACTACGATGAGTCAACAACTTCCGGACGTGCAGGCGTCGCGTCCGGACGTCACCGTCGGGCTCAACCGTGTCGGCGTCACCGGTGTGGAGAAACTCGTACGGATCGACCGTGCCGAGGGTGACCCGGTCGTGTTGATGGCCGAGTTCGAGGTGTTCGTCGACCTCCCATCCTGGCGGAAGGGTGCGGATATGAGCCGGAACATGGAGGTTATCGACGAGACCCTGGAGGCCGCGGTCAGCGAGGCTGCCTACCGCGTCGAGGACGTCTGTGGCGACGCCGCCGAGCGACTGCTCGAGAAACACGA
>CAZQZE010000195.1:0-4760 GCA_964597715.1 uncultured Halobacteriales archaeon | reverse complement strand
GAGGGGACCTCGTCGGCGTCGACCATCCGGGGGACGTTGGGTCCGTAGATGTCCGCGTCGAAGAGGCCGACCTCGGCGCCCATGTCGGCGAGGCCCGCCGCGAGGTTGACCGCGACGGTCGACTTCCCGACGCCACCCTTGCCGGAGGCGACGGCGATGATGTTCTCGACGCCCGGGAGGATCTCCTCCTCGGGGTCGGTCGGCCGGTCGACCGAGGCCGACAGTTCGAGGTCGCGGTCGAGGCCGGCGAGTGCCTCCCGCACGTCGCCGGCGATAGCGGTCTCGGTCGGCGAGTAGGGCGCGCCGAGCGCGAGGTCGATGTGGACCGTCTCACCGACCTCGATGTCGTTGACCAGCCCCAGGGAGACGATATCCCCACCCAGGTCCGGGTCCTCGACCCCCCGAAGCCGGTCACGTACGTCGGATTCGTTCATATTCACGTTGGGTGTGGCCGAGCGAAAAGGGTTGTGCACAGCCCCGACCGCCGGTGTGCTCGGGGTGTCGGGTTGCCCTCGTGACCGGCCGTTCGGGGCGCTCTCGCCCGCCCGTTTCGTTGTGTTTAAATACGCCGGGTGGGGTAGTGAGTGTACAGTCGTGTAGGGGCTCCGGCCCCGAGTCCGCGAGGGCGCGAGTATCACCCGCGTGTCGTGGTAGCCAAGCCTGGCCCAAGGCGCAGGGTTGCTAACTCTGTGGCGCAAGCCTCCTGGGTTCGAATCCCAGCCACGACGTGCACCAGCAAACCCACACATGAGCGCAGAACAACCTGATGACGCGGACGAGCAAGCGGAGGATATCCAGTACTTCGTCCGTATCGGACAGAACGACCTCGACGGCACCAAGTCCGTCGAACGGTCGTTGACAGAACTGAGCGGCATCGGACACCGGGCCGTCCGGATCATCGCCGAGAAGGCCGGCGTCGACCGACGCGAGACGATCGGTGAACTCGATGACGAGAAAATCGACGAGATCGTCGACCTCGTAGAGGGCTTTGCCGACGAGGTGCCGGACTGGCTCGCCAACCACCGCAACGACTTCTTCGACGGCGAGACGACACACCAGACCGGGAGCGAACTCGACCTCACCCGCCAGCAGGACATCAACCGCATGAAGATGATAGATGCCTACAAAGGCATGCGCCACAAGCGCGGCCAGAAGGTCCGCGGCCAGCGGACAAAGTCCACGGGCCGGACCGAGGGCACCATCGGCGTCAACGTCGAGGCGATAAAGGAAGAACAGGCCGAGGAAGCGGAGGCAGGTGAGGAGTAATGGCCCTCGGCAGCAACACAAAAGCCTACGAGACGCCGAACCACCCCTACCAGGGCGAGCGGATCGCCGAGGAGTCCGGGCTGGTCGGCAAGTACGGCCTGAAGAACAAGGAGGAGCTCTGGCGCTCTCAGTCCCAGCTACGCAACTACCGCCGTGAGGCCCGGAAGCTGCTGGGCCGGGCGCAGGGTGACGCCGGCAGCGCCGAGGAGTCCGCGGAGTTTCTCGACCGGCTGAAGCGAATCGGTGTACTCGGCAGCGAGGACTCGCTGGACGATGTCCTGTCGCTCGATGTCACCGACGTCCTCGAACGCCGCCTGCAGACGGTCGTCTACCGGAAGGGCTACGCCAACACGCCCCAGCAGGCCCGGCAGTTCATCAGCCACGGCCACATCACGGTCGACGGCCAGCGGGTCGGTATCGCATCGTACACCGTCGATGTGGCCGAGGAGGACAGCGTCGGCTTCGACAGCGCCTCGCCGCTGACGGACGAACTCCACCCCGAACGAGCGGAGGACCAATAATGGCAGACGAGAAATGGGGCATTGCCCACGTGCACGCATCGTTCAACAACACCATCATCACTATCACGGACCAGACCGGCGCCGAGACGCTCGGGAAGTCAAGCGGCGGGACGGTCGTCAAGCAGAACCGCGACGAGGCCTCGCCGTACGCGGCGATGCAGATGGCCGAGACCGTCGCCGAGGAGGTCCTCGCACAGGGGGTCGAGGGTGTCGACGTCCGCGTCCGCGGGCCGGGCGGTAACCAACAACAGAACCCCGGGCCGGGCGCGCAGGCGACCATCCGGGCGCTCGCCCGCGCCGGGCTCGAGATCGGCCGTATCGAGGACGTGACCCCGATCCCTCACGACGGGACCCGCGGTCCAAAGAACGCGGGCTTCTGATAATGAGCGAGTACGAGGTCGAGTTCGTCGACCAGTCCGAGCGCGAGGCGACGTTTCTCGTCCGCGGGATCACCCCCGCCTTTGCAAACGGGATCCGTCGTGCGATGGTCGCGGACGTGCCCACGTTCAGTATCGACACCGTCCGCGTCATCGAGAACTCGAGTGTCATGTTCGACGAGCAGATCGGCCTCCGGCTCGGGCTGGTGCCGCTGACCACGCCGCTTGGCGACTTCGAGGTCGGCGACACTGTGACACTGTCGATAGATGTCGAGGGCCCCGACACCGCCTACTCCGGGGATATCGTCTCCAGTGACCCGATGGTCGGGCCGGCCGACGACCGTATCCCGGTTATCGACCTCAAGGAGGGACAGCGGCTGGAGGTCGAGGCCGACGCCGTCCTCGACACCGGCCGGGAACACGCCAAACACCAGGGCGGTGTGGCGGTCGCGTACCGCCACCTCCAGCGCGTCGACGTGGTCGGTGACCGCGAGGAGTTCGCCGACGAGGAACCACAGATCCTCCGCGGCGTCATCGAGGAGGCGGAGGCGGAGCACGCGGCCGGCGACGCCGAAAACGGGGAGTTGGTCCCCACGGAGGCCTTCGACAACGACCTCACCCGGCGGTACCCCGGAAAGGAGGTCGAGGTCCACGACGTGGACAACGCCTTCGTGTTCAGCGTCGAGACCGACGGTTCCTTTAGCGTCGACGAACTGGTCGTCCGGGCCGTCGGCACGCTCGACGACCGGGCGGCCGAACTGAAGGAGGCAATCCAGCTGTGAGCGCCCGTGCCCCACGACCCCGGGCCGGCCGTGTCGCGACCCCGCCGGAGAGCGGCGGGACTACGGCGGCCGGCACCCGTTCCGAAAGCGGTTTGTGGGGCCCGGCGGTAGCGGTAGATGCGTGCAGGGATAGCCAAGTCTGGCCAACGGCGCAGCGTTCAGGGCGCTGTCCCGTAGGGGTCCGCAGGTTCAAATCCTGCTCCCTGCATCGTCCGGCTCGACCGAACAGGAGAGCCGTGAAACGCGACCGAGCGGACCCGCGCCGTGTGGACCACGGTGGCCGAGCGTGGCCGCCTGTCCTCCGGTGTGGGCCCTGCTCTGTACACTTTTTACGAGGTAGGTCATGAGCAAGACAAATCCGAGACTCAGCAGTCTCATCGCCGACCTGAAGTCGGCCGCCCGAGACGGCGGCGGCGACGTCTGGCGTGACGTCGCCGACCGTCTGGAGAAGCCGCGGCGCACCCACGCCGAAGTCAATCTGGGCCGCATCGAGCGGTACGCCCGGGAGGACGAGACGGTCGTGGTGCCGGGGAAGGTCCTCGGCAGCGGTGCCCTCCGCAAGGAGGTTACCGTCGCCGCCGTGGACTTCTCCGGGACGGCCGAGACGAAGATCGGGCAGGCCGGTGAGACAAAGCGACTCGAACAGGCACTCGAAGACAACCCCGACGGCACGGACGTGCGGGTGATCCGATGAGCGTCGCGGAGTTCGACGCCGACCTGGTGGTCGACGCCCGGGACTGTATCCTGGGGCGTGTGGCCTCACAGGTCGCCGAGCAGGCACTCGAGGGCGAGCGAATCGCCGTCGTCAACGCCGAGGCATCGGTCATCACCGGCCGTGAGAACCAGCTAGTCGAGAAGTATCAAAAACGCCGGGAGATAGGCTCGGACCGCGGACCCGCATATCCCCGCCGGCCCGACCGTATCTTCAAGCGGTCGGTCCGCGGGATGGTCCCGCACAAGCGGCCCCGTGGCCGCGAGGCCATCGAGAACGTCCGGGTCTACGTGGGCAACCCCTACGAGGGCAGCGCTGGCCCGCAGGGCCAGCGAGACGGAGACGGCGAAGCCGTCGAAGCGGAGACTCTCGAGGGGACGTCGCTGGACCGGCTCTCGAACATCAAGTTCGTCCAGTTGGGCGACATCAGTGACGCACTCGGAGCGAACGTGACATGGTAACGAACACATCAGGCAAGAAGAAGACGGCAATCGCACGCGCCACCGTCCGAGAGGGCACGGGCAAGGTGCGGGTCAACGCACAGCCGGTCGAACTGGTCAAGCCGGAGTCGGCACAGCTGAAGATGCTGGAGCCGTTCCGGGTCGCCGGCGAGGAGTTGCGCGACGGCGTCAACATCGAGATATCCATCGAGGGCGGTGGTGTGATGGGCCAGGCCGACGCGGTCCGGACCGCCATCGCCCGCGGGCTCGTCCAGCACACCAACGACGCCGAGTTGCGGGACGCGTACATGGAGTTCGACCGGTCGCTCCTGGTCAACGACGTGCGACAGTCCGAACAGAAGAAGTGGGGTGGCCCGGGCGCCCGGGCCCGCTACCAGAAGTCCTACCGCTAATCATGATGGTACCAGTCCGGTGTTTCACGTGTGGCACCGTCGTTGGCGAACACTGGGAGGAGTTCAAGGCGCGCACCCGCGAGGCCGAGGAGCCCGAGGACCCCGAGATGGTGCTTGACGAGCTCGGCGTGGAGCGACACTGCTGTCGCCGGATGCTCGTCTCGCACAAGGACCTCGTGGATATCGTGGCGCCGTACCAGTGATGGCCCGGACCGACAGCCGCTACGAGAAGGCACGCATCATCGGGGC
>CAZQZE010000194.1:0-4762 GCA_964597715.1 uncultured Halobacteriales archaeon | reverse complement strand
CGAGTCAACGGGCGAGTTCGCCACGACACGTGCCAGTTGCGAGAGGTGCTGTGTGGCCCGATGAGTTCGGAACGCGGGGTCCGACACCCCTCGACGGCTCCTGACTGGACCGGCGGTCATATTCCGGTGGTGGCACGGCCAGCACCTCGTTCACACTACCAATACCCGCTCACCGTCCCGGTCATTCCTCCCGCTTCTGTTTGGCGACAGTTGCATACTCGAGTGGGTTCACCGCCGACACCGTATCGGCCTCCTGTGTCTCGCCGCTAAACCCGGCGGAATCCGCGTATCTGACAAATGCACTCTTCGAGTGTGTCCAGATACCGACACTGTAGACCGAGCGGAGGTCCGTGACCGCCAGTGTGAGAGCAACGCCGCACACGGTGGCAGCGGTGGTAAACGCCACCGCGTCAGCGTCAGGGAACATATCAGTTAGCCAGTCAAGCGCGAACGGGGACCCGACCACTAACACGACAAACGCCAGTGCTCGCCAGGTGTGCCCACGGTCGGCGAGGCCGGCCGGAAAGAGAACAAACGAGCCGACCAGCACCCACAGTAACACGGCCTCGGTGGAGCCTGTGAGCGCGACTGATGGGCCTTCGGGCCCAGGTCCGGCAGCCAAACCGAGGCCGAGTGTCATCGACAGTGCGACGAGGGCGCCGAGCCCCGACAGAAGTAGTAGTATTGCGGTCGAGATGGCGACCACACCAGCCCACACTGGCCTCCCGGCCCGGATTACCAGCCTCGGGAGCCCTCCGACCGTTCTGAGCAGCCGCTTCAACCCCGGAACGGTCGGGTCACGGAGCGAGTAGTCGGCCTCGATGAAATACTTCGAGAGGATGTCGGAGAGTCCTGCGTCCTGGAACAGGTCATAGAGGCCGTTGCAGTCGTACAGTGTCACGCCGTGTGTATCAGCCCAGGATTCGGCCTGGGTAGTGAACGTCCCCGAGGTGACAATCGTGACGCGGTCGGCGTTCTCCTGGTCGTACAGTGAGTAGTACTGTTGGACCTCGGGCCGGCCGACGGTGTTGTTGTTACTGTACCGCTTGACCTGAATCATCTCCCGCTCTAGCCCGTCGGTGATTGCCACGTCGACCCCCATATCCCCGCTCAGTTCCGTGACCTCCGGGGTCCCGGGCCGAACCCGGTCCCAGACGTCCGCGACAAAGTACTCGAACTCCTCCGGTGAGAGACTCACCAACAGCCGCCGGAACTCGGGTCTGTCGAGTTGCTTTGCAACATCCGCCGGTCCGTCACCCTGGTCTGTCACCCGGTCTGTCGTATCCCTGCTACCCATTATCCTGCCGCCCGCTGGCGTGGTTGGCGGTCATCCTGCTGTCGAACAGGTGGTGGTCGTCGCTGGTGTCGATACTGTCGTACCCACCGGCGGGCGGAGTGTCGGTTACTGTCACAGCTGGCAACATGGTCAAGCGCGCCTCTACACGCCGGCCGTCCGGAGACGATTCAAGAGTGAACACCCCCTGGCGTGGGACTACCCTCACCCCCGGCCGTTCCGTGCTGGTCGAAGTCATGTGCCCACCAAGCTTAGTTCTACCGGGGTGATGAGAGAGGCGGTGTTTCGCCGATGCGGGTAAACCGGGACTGAGACTGTGCACGTCGACTCCCTCGTCGACGGGTACTACACGAACCTGTCGACCCTGCTGCGGGGACGGGGCTGCTGAGTGCGGGGTCCGCGCCCGGCGCTGATATCAACATCTCGTCAGTTTCTGAGGGCTCGCTCAGACAGCACCGACCCACTATCGGTGCCGACCCGAGGCGGGAAAACAACAGAGAGGAATAGTGCCACCTGCGCCGGTATCCGTCGCTCACTGAGTACCGCCTCCACGACCGGAGCCACCGTTACCGGACACAGTCCCGGTGCTGGAGCCCCGGTCGTCATCCGTTATCTATCTGGACAGTGACAAACCGTTCGTACTGCGTGGACACGGCGACCCGGAGTGTCCAGCCATCACAGCGGAGGGACTCACTGAGCACACGACAACCCGGCGGCCGACAGCGTCATCCGGCGCGTCGAGTCCGCCGTCGAACCCACACGTAGCCCGACGGGACGGTCCAGAGGTACGACTTCCGTGACGAAGAGCGGAGAGACGGTCTGTTTCCTGAGGACTGCGCCTCTGAACTCGCGTGAGCGAGGCAGTACGGGTGAACTCGAGAACGACCACACCGGTGGGCTGGTGCCGCCCCTCCGGTGTGGGCGGAACTCTCTGTGCAGAGCTCTGCGGAAACCACCAGCTGGGTACAGAGGGCGGATACAGCGGGGAACTCAGCGTCAGGAGGGCAGCCGGGGCGCGTCCGTATCAGCCGCGTACCGGAGTTTCCTGAGCGTCCGCGGAGACTCCGTGATCGCGAGCTCCGCGTCTTCGCCGTACTCCAGATACGGGGTAAACGTCGGCGCGATCGCCTTGCGCCCGTCGAAGGCCCGGCCGAACACGTCCGCCAACAGACCGACCGCCACCTGTTCGCCGAGTTTCACCCCTTCGTAGTGGTCGCTGTAGTAGTGCACACCGGCGAACATCCGCGCGAGCCCGACATTGGACATCAGCTTATCTATCTCCTGGTGGATGCCATGGTGGCCATCCGGCACAGCCACCGTCGGCGGGTAGCTGCCCTCACCCCGGTCGACCGGCAGGTAGTAGTCGGCCGCATCCTGGTCCCAGTCGGTGTTCTCGAACCAGGTTTTGAGTATCGTCCCGCAGGCGCCGGCGATCACCGAGTGTCCGCTGGGATAGGCCGGATGGACCGGCGACCCCTCGATATACGCCGTCGACAGGAAGCCGGGTTCCCCGTCGCCCTCGGCGCGGCGCTGGCGCTGGTGCTCCAGAATCTTCGACTCTGTCACGAGTTCGTCGATCTTGAAGTTGTCCGGCGAGTCAGCCGCGAACTCCTGGGCGTGGACCCGGCCGGCGTAGGTCTCCGGCCGGCACCGGAAGTGGGCGTAATACTTCTGATAAAACGCCGCCAGCAGCGCCTCCCGGCCGGCCCGAGCCAGCAGGTCCAGTAGCCCCACCGGGCCGTTGTCAGTGTAGTTGAACACCGGCCCTTCCTCGCGACTGACGTACGCGAGCCCGTCGTCGTAGTCGACCCAGTCCCGCCCCAGCAGGTACGTTGCGGCGGTCAGGTACTCCTGATACGGTGGCTCGGCGTTGACTATCGTCGCCAGGTGTCGCGGGGTTTCGATGTAGCCGGGGCCCGCGGACGGGGGATGTGGGTTCAACTCCGCCGAGATCAGGGTCCCGTCCCCGTCGGTTGGCTCGTCCCCTTCCAGCACCCGTAGCCACTGTTCTCGTGTCTTGTTGTAGTCGGTTCCCTCCGCGTACCGGAGATACCGCTGTTTGGTGGGTAGCGCCCAGAGGTCGACGTCGTGCAGCAGGAACTGCGAGATGTAGGGGCCCCAGTCGCCCGCGCCAACGTCGGCCTCGACGAACAGACGGCGCTGGTCGTACCACCAGTCATCGGTCACGCTCTCGTCGATGTCAGCCAGGTCCGACGCCAGTGTGTCGTGTATCTCGTCGAACCGGTCACTGGTGGTCTCCCCGCTTGCGTCGTCCGGGCTCGGTTCGTTCGCCCACTCTACGAACGGCACGTCACGGAGTTGCTCCATCGCGTAGACATCGACCATCTCGGCGGCCGTCTGCGGCCCCGTGGGGTCCGGCGCCGGCGGCATCACACCCCGCCAGGCCTCCAAGCCGGAGAGACTGACCGAGTGGACCCCCGGCACGCCGATGAACAGTCGGTCACCGCCCTGCTCGAACACCCCGGCCACGCTGGGGTCGGCCGCCTCCCGCACCGCGTCGAGATAGTTCTCGACCTTGCGGTGCGGTTTCACGACACCCTCCGGTCGCGGGGTGCTGGCGTCGTCGCCCCCGTCATCGAGCGGCATCCCCTTGGTGAAGGTGTACGGCCGATAGGCCTCACCGTCGACTTTGACGGTGGTTTCCTGTAGCTTCCGGCTCCGATTCTCATACGTCAACAGCCCGTCCACAAACTCCTTGACCGACCGGTCACCCCGCTCCTCGTCGACGAGCACCTCACGCTCCCCGATATCGATCTGTGGGTTGTGACCCATACTCGTACTCCCCGATGATATCATATTAAATTTACTAATAGAGTGAAAGTAACCATCATCAGACAAGGGTCGGTTCGACGACGTGGGCCACCCGTTTGCGCGTCTTCACCGGCGGCGTGGATGCACAGTCCGGCCTAACCCGGTTACACCGACTCGCCGGTTGCTTGGCTGGCAGCCCCCAATCCCGGCCAGCCGACAATCCTGTGGCCATCTGATACCCTCCTGTCGCACGGGGCTCTTTTGACTCGCGCGGCCGTGCGAGGACATTCCGAGGCTACGTATACTGTACGCCTCAGTTCAGCGAGTCGCTGTCCTGAGATCGCCTGGGTTCGGGCCACACGCCGGCTACCGTTAGGTGACAGATTATGAGCGAACAGGCAGGTACGCCTCTCGGGTCACGCTGGTGCCCGCAAACGGCGCCCGACGGGCTCTCCTTGCTGACTGCCCCGGTTCATACCCGCCCCTCGGACAGCAGGGAGCACAACAGGTCGGGCCGATTGTAACCAGTCGCCCCCGGAACAACGTGTCTCAGCGCGCCGCTGACGTCGCACCGGTGTCACGTCGACTTCGACGGCCGGTCCGGCCGACCCACGCGGCGATGTCGGTCACGACGGACTCGGCAACATTGTCGTGGAAACTGTACTCGGCGCCCAGTGACGGCTCGACACCGGACTG
>CAZQZE010000193.1:0-4818 GCA_964597715.1 uncultured Halobacteriales archaeon | reverse complement strand
CGTCGTACTCCTCGAGTTCGGCGTGAGCGGCGCCTTTGTTCACCCGGGCCTCCTGCTCGACGAGGTCGTCCTCGGCGAAGTTGGCGACGCGCTCGAAGGTGTCGGCGGCCTGCTCGTGGCGGTTGATCCCCATGTACTCCAAGCCGACGTCGAGCAGCCGCTCGGGGTCGACCTGCTCGGCGACGACCTGTTCGCCCTGGAGCAGGTCGGTCAGGGCGTGCGAGTCGACGGGGTCGACCTGGCCGGGGCCGGCATCCAGCTCCGGCGGGTCGAGGTCGAAGGGGTCGTAGGGGTCCGAAAAGCCCTGTCCCTCCGAGAACTCGTAGTCGGGGTCCTCCGGGTCCCGTGGGTCATCCATACCCGATATTCGGCAGGCGGAAGGTTAAGGCCTGCGTCCCGAAAGTAGGGTATGCGACTGTTCGTCAGCGTCGACCTCGACGGGCTGACAGCGGCGGTCCGGGCTGTCCAGGAGCGCTTCGAGGGCGCGGGTGGGCTGAGCCTCGTCGACCCCGGACAGGCTCACGTTACCCTGAAATTCCTCGGCGAGGTCGAGCCCGGGCGCGTCGACGAGGTGGCCGACGAACTGGCCGGGGCCGTCGCCGACAGCGGTGTCGGCCGCTTCACCGCCGAGTTCGGCGGGCTGGGTGTGTTTCCACACCTGGGGTACATCAGTGTCGTCTGGCTCGGCGTGCGAGAGGGCGGTGAACAGCTGACCCGGCTGCACGAGGCTATCGAGGACCGGACCGTCGCGATGGGCTTCGAGCCCGAGGACCACGACTTCACCCCACACGTCACGCTCGCCCGGATGGAGCACGCCGGCGGGAAGGAACTCGTCCAGGACGTCGTGGAGAACCGGGACCCCGGCGCGGGCCGGCTGGACGTCGAGGAAGTCCGCCTCACCGAGAGCGTCCTGACCGACGAGGGGCCGGCATATTCGACGGTCTCGGCCATCCCACTCTGAGCGGATCTCTGCAACCGCGCCGGTGCGGCTTTCGGTCGGCCAAAAACATCAACTCCGTGATAGTTAAGGGGCGAGCGGGTCTACGTCCGGTATGGTCGTCCTCGAGAACGTGGTGGTGGTGTTTCTCGCCGGGCTCGCGACGGCGCTGGCGACGGGGCTTGGTGCACTCCCGTTCTTGTTCTTCGACGACATCAGCCCGCGCTGGAACGTGGTCCTCTGGGGGCTGGCGTCGGGGATCATGGTCTCGGCGTCGGTGTTCGGGCTGGTTCGGGAGGGGCTCGCAGTCGTCGAGGGGACGCCCGTCGACGCCGCGGTGGCCATCGGCCCCGGGCTCGCCGCCGGGGTTGCCCTCGTCGTCGTCGGGCACGAGTTGCTCGACCGGGCGGAGGTCGACCCGAAAGAGTACGCGGAGGCCGATTTCAGGAAGTTGGTGCTCATCCTCGGGATCCTGACCGTTCACAGCTTCCCGGAGGGGGTCGCCGTCGGGGTCTCCTTTGCGGAACTCGGGCTGGCGGGCGTGCCGGACACCGAGACGGTCGCCGTCCTGGGGGTGACACTGCCGGTGCTCGCCGTCTTCATGACCGTCGCGATCTCGGTCCACAATATCCCGGAGGGGGTGGCGGTGTCCATCCCGTTGCGGTCGATGGGCGTCAGCGAGTGGCGGATGGTCTGGTGGGCGGTCTTCTCGAGTCTGCCCCAGCCGATCGGCGCGGTCACCGCCTACTACTTCGTGACGCTGGCCCGGGGGTTTCTCCCCGTCGGGTTTGGCTTTGCAGCCGGGGCGATGGTCTATCTCGTCGCGACCGAGTTCGTCCCCGAGGCACTCGAGAGCGGCCAGGGGCTCTCGCGGGGTGGCCGCCCCGAGTTGGCGGCGGGGCTGGCTGTCGGGGTCGCGGTGATGGTTCCACTCGCGTTCGTCTGAGGACAGTGGCTGGCCGGGAGAAGGAACACACATTTAACCGACGGCCGGGAAAGTCAGGTACCATGAGCAAGAAGTCGAAGGCAAAGAAAAAGCGGCTGGCGAAGCTGGAGCGGCAGAACAACCGCGTCCCCGCGTGGGTCATGCTCAAGACCGACCGCGACGTGCAGCGCAACCCCAAGCGGCGCAACTGGCGGCGGAGTGACACCGACGAATGAGCGCCGGTGACTTCGAGGAGCGGGTCGTCACTGTCCCGCTTCGCGACGCGCGCGTCGAGGCCGGTCACGAACAGGCAAACGCCGCGATGGGGATCATCCGCGACCACCTCGCACAGCACTTCTCCGTCGACGAGGCGGCCGTCAGGCTGGACCCCTCGATCAACAGCGCGGTCTGGGCGGAGTCGA
This sequence comes from uncultured Halobacteriales archaeon, assembly GCA_964597715.1. GTDB lineage: Archaea > Halobacteriota > Halobacteria > Halobacteriales > Haloarculaceae > Salinirussus. The sequence goes on along the minus strand of CAZQZE010000193.1, from coordinate 2,534 downwards.
CCCCGCCGCGCAAGCTCCGCGTCCGCGCCGCCCGCTTCGACGAGGAGGGCGAGAGCGTGGTCGAGGCGGAGACCGCGGAGTAGGGTCTCCTGACACGTGTTCCGTGCCGCCTTCTCCGGGTCGTCCTACGTCGGTGTCTTCGCCAGAGCCACCGACGATTGCCTGCTCGTCCGGCCGGATATCGACGCCGGGCTGCGCGAGGACTGTGCCGAGGAACTCGGCGTCCCGGCTGTCCCGACAACCGTCGGCGGCTCGGGCACCGTCGGCGCACTCGTCGCGGGCAACGGGAACGGGCTGCTGGTCAGCAGCCGGATCCGTGACCGGGAGCGCCGCCGTATCGTCGACGCGGTCGACCTCCCAGTGACCGAGCTCCCGGGCCGGGTCAACGCCGCCGGCAACGTCGTCGTCGCCACCGACGAGGGCGCCTACGTCCACCCGGACCTCCCGGCCGAGGCGGTCACCGCGGTTCGCGAGGGGCTGGGCGTGCCCGTCGAACGCGGCAACGTCGCCGGCGTCAACACGGTCGGCACGGCGACGGCCGCGACCACAAAGGGCGTGCTCTGTCACCCACGGGCGACCGACGAGGAACTCGACCGTCTGGAGGGGCTGTTGGGCGTGCCCGCCGACATCGGCACCGTGAACTACGGCGCGCCGCTGGTCGGGTCCGGGCTGGTCGCCAACAGTCACGGCTACGTGGTCGGCGAGGAGACCACCGGGCCGGAGTTGGGCCGGATCGACAGCGCGCTGGGCTACGCCGGCCCCTGAGCGCGCCGCCGGCGGGCACGGGCTGATACCCGCGGCCTGGGCGGGACACAGCGAGGCCGCGAGTGGTGGTATGGCAAGCCTCTTCTGACTCGGAACCCCACCTGTGGGTATGGAAGCGTACACGGTCAGCGGGCGCTGGCAGGCTCGCGACGGCTGGCAGCCCTTCGAGACGGAGATTCAGGCCGAAAACGAGAGCGTGGCCACCGAGCACGCCTACGCCGAGTTCGGCTCGCGACACGGGCTCAAGCGCACGCAGATCGAGATCAGCGAGGTGCAGGCATGAGTCTCGGTGGTGGCGGCGGCGGCCAGCAGGAGCTTCAGGAACTCGCCCAGCAACTCGAGGCAATCGAGGAGCAGCAGGCGGCCGTCGAGGCGGAGATCGAGGAGCTCCAGACCCGCAAGCGGGAGGTCGACGAGGCCGTCGAGGCCATCGACACCCTCGAGACGGATTCGACGGTGCAGGTGCCACTCGGCGGCGGCGCCTACGTCCGGGCGACCATCGAGAACATCGACGAGGTGACGGTCGAACTCGGCGGCGGCTACGCGGCCGAGCGCGGCCAAGAGGGCGCGGTCGAAACCCTCGAGTCGAAAAAGGAGACGCTGGACGACAGGATCGAGGGGCTGCGCTCGGAGGTGGCCGAACTCGAGTCCGAGGGTCAGGAACTCGAACAGAAGGCCCAGCAGATGCAACAGCAGCAGATGCAGCAGCTCCAGCAGCAGGACGAGTAGGCGATGTTCGACGGGCTCAAGGACAAGTTCACGGACTTCACCGAGGACGTCGAGGAGGACGCCGAGACGGTCACAGCCGCAGCGGACAGTGAGGAAGGCGTCGACGACGGGGTCGACACGGGGCCGGCCACCGAAGCGCCATCCGAACCCGAGCCTGAATCTGAATCTGAACCTGAGCCGGCCCACACAGAGCCGGCGACGGCCAACACCGCCGCCGACACCGAGGGGGCGGCCCCGGAGGCAGACGACAGGGCAGGCCAAGCCGAGGACGCCGACATCGAACCCCCCGACGCGGCTCCTGACGACACAACAGAGGCAGACGGGGACCGCGGGCTGACCGAGCGGGCGAAGCTCCTGGCGACCGGCAGGACCGTCATCGACGAGGACGACCTCCAGGCCCACCTCGACGACCTGGAGTTCGCGCTGTTGCGCTCCGACGTCGAGATGGAGGTCGCCCAGGAGATCCTCGACGGCGTCGAGGAGAATCTCGTGGGTCAGACCCGGCGCCGGCTCTCCTCGACCGGCAACCGGGTCCAGGACGCGCTCCGGGAGGCCCTGTACGACGTGATCAGCGTCGGGCAGTTCGACGTCGACAGCTATCTCGGAGCCGCCGACAAGCCGGTCGTCATCGTGTTCACAGGGGTCAACGGCGTCGGCAAGACCACGACCATCGCCAAGCTGGCCCACTACCTGGAGGAGCGGGGCTTCTCGTCGGTGCTGGCAAACGGCGACACCTACCGTGCCGGCGCGAACGAGCAGCTCCGGGAACACGCCGACGCGCTGGGCAAGACCGTCATCTCCCACGAGAAAGGCTCCGACCCGGCCGCGGTGCTGTACGACGCCGTCGAGTACGCCGAGGCAAACGACGTGGACGTCGTGCTCGGGGACACGGCGGGCCGGCTGCACACCAGCGAGGGGCTGATGGACCAGCTCGGGAAGATCGACCGCGTGGTCGAGCCCGACCTCACGCTGTTCGTCGACGAGGCCGTCGCCGGCCAGGACGCCGTCAACCGCGCCCGGGAGTTCGACGAGGCCGCCGG
>CAZQZE010000192.1:0-4836 GCA_964597715.1 uncultured Halobacteriales archaeon | reverse complement strand
TTTCGGCCCTCTCCGTCGGACGTGGGGTGCGAAATGTTCTGTCCGACAGTATGACTCTCCAACAGTCGTGCGCCCACGCGTCACCTCCGTTGACTGCCGCGAGCGCCAGCCTTTAGCGCCGAAGCCACGACCACAGGCTATCAGCGATGGTCGACCCGGTATTGAAGTGGGCCGGCGGCAAGCGCCAGTTACTCGACGAGCTGTACGCTCGGTTTCCCGAGGAGTTCGGGACCTACCACGAGCCGATGCTCGGCGGGGGGGCACTGTTTTTCGACCTCGAACCCGAGGACGCCACGGTCAACGACACGAACCCACGCCTCGCCAACCTCTACAGACAGGTCCGCGACCGGCCGGTCGACCTACTCACGACACTCGAAGGGTTTGCGGACCCCGAGTCCGACCCCGACCCCGACCGGGCGTTCGCCGAGGCCGACCGGGACGACGCGGCGGTCACGAACTACTACTACCAGCAGCGCGCGCTGTTCAACCGACGCCCCAACGGCGAGACCTTCGACAAACTGGAGGAGGCGGCGCTGTTGCTCTACCTCAACCGGACCTGCTACAACGGGCTCTACCGCGAGAACCGGCGCGGGGAGTTCAACGTCCCCATCGGCCGGTACGCGAACCCGGACTGGGTGCGGAGCGACGAACTCCGGGCGGCAAGCGAGGTGCTTGCGGGCACCCCGGTTCTTCAGCGTGACGTTGCCTACGTCCGCGAGCGGGCCACCCCGGGGGACCTGGTATACTTCGACCCGCCCTACGAGCCGATGAGCCCGACCGCAAACTTCACCGAGTACAGCGCCGCGGGCTTTGGCCGGGAGGACCAGCAACGACTCCTCGAACTGGCCCGGGAACTCGACGACCGCGGCGTGAGCGTCATCCTGAGCAACAGCGGCGTGATGTTCGAGAGATACGACAACGCCGGATTCCGTGTCGAGACGGAGGGTGCGACGCGGGCGATCAACAGCGACGCCGACAACCGTGACGAGGTCGACGAGGTGATTGCCACGAACGTCGCGCCCGAGGACCGGAGCGAGCGGGGCCAGCGACGACTCGACAGGTACTGATACTGCCGGCTGTGCGTCCGGCAGGAATCCCGCCATCCTGGGGTAGCGAGTATCTTCACGAAGGTACAACTGGCAGTATGAGCCGGCCACGCCGCTGTGTGTTGCCCACACACCGCTAGCTCGTGACCGCTCGACCGGACGCCGGGACTCGCGGCCCCAGTGTCGGCCGCTTATCCGTTCTCACCCCGTATCCGGGCTATGAGTGAGACAGAGTCGACAGTCGAGGTCACGGTGTACTCGGACTACGTCTGTCCGTTCTGCTACCTCGGGCGGCAGTCCCTGGAGCAGTACGCCGAGACCCGTGAGTCCCCACTCAGGGTCGACTGGCACCCCTTCGACCTCCGGGCGGACAAGCGAGCCGCGGACGGCACCGTCGACCACAGCGCCGCCGACGGCAAAGACGAGGCGTACTACGAGCGAGCGAGAGAGAACGTCCGCCGGCTACAGGAGGAGTACGACGCCGAGATGGTCGACGAGCTCCGGACCGACGTGGACTCGCTCCCCGCCCAGGTCGTCTCCTACCGGGTCAGGGAAACCGAGGCCTACGGAACCTGGCTGGCGTTCGACGAGGCGGTCTTCGACGCCCTCTGGACGGAGGGGCAGGACATCGGCGACCCCGAGGTACTCGAGGCGGTTGCCGCCACCGCCGATATCGACCCGGCGGTCGTCGAGGGCGCGCTGGCGGACGACACGCTCCGGGAGGAACTGTCGGTGGAGTTCGACCGGGCCAAGCGACAGGGGGTCACGGGTGTGCCGACCTTCGCCTGCGACGGGACGGCCGCCAGGGGGGCGGTCTCCCCGGACCACCTTCGGCGACTCGTCGAAGGGACCTGACCTCAGTACGCTAACCGGCCGGTCTCAGACCGGCTCCACCCGGTAGACGCCCCCACCCTCGCCGGTCCCGAGGACGTACATCTCCCCCGCCGGACCCCGGTCGACCGAGAGCACCTGGTCGACTGTCACCCCGCCACCGAGAGGGAGCACACCGCTCGCCCAGCCGTCGGCCGGGTCGGCGACAAACAGCCGGCCGTTCGCCTGGTAGTCGGCAAAGACGAACCGGCCGTCCAGGCCCGGCACCGCCGAGCCGCGGTAGACGTTCCCGATGATGACCGAGATACCGGTGACGCCTCTGCTGTCGTGGGGGTACTCGAGCACCGGGTCGCGCAGACGCTCACCCCCACGGACGCCCTCGGGCGCGCTGTCGGGACAGTCCTGTGCGTCAAAGCAGTGCCGGCCCTCCCGGACGTTCCAGCCGTAGTTCCCGCCGCGCTCGACGCGGTCTATCTCCTCGTAGCGGTTCTGGCCGACGTCGCCGGCGTAGAGCGTGTCACCGTCGACCGACAGCCGCCAGGGGTTGCGAAAGCCCCAGGCGTAGTGTTCGTCCAGCCCCGCCCGGCCCACCAGGGGGTTGTCGTCGGGAACGGCGTAGCCACGGTCCCCCTCGCGGTTGTCGACATCAAGCCGAAGGACGCTACCCAGGAGGTTCTCGGTAACGTCCTGACCGTTGCCACCGGGGACGGCGCCGTACCAGTCCCCGACGTGGCCACCGCCCTGGTCGCCGCCGGCGCCCCCGTCACCGACGCCGACGTAGAGATACCCCTCCGGGCCGAAGACGATGCTGCCGGCGTTGTGGTTGCCCTGTGGCTCCGGGACCTCGAGTACCGTTCGCTCCGAGCCCGGGACGACCGTCCGGCCGTCGGCGGCGACAGTAAACTCCGCGAGGACGAACGTGTGGCTGGCGCTGTCGGGTGTCCCACCCCGGGCCGGTGCGGAGTACCGGACGAACAGCCGGCGGTTGTCCGCGAACTCGGGGTGGAGGGCCAGCCCCAACAACCCCTGCTCGAACCCCGTGACGACCGTCTCCCGGAGGTCGAGCAGCGGCGTGGCGCGCACCCCGTCGGACCCGTGGACGTGGACAATCCCGCGCTGTTCGGCGATGTAGCGGCGGTCGGCCTCAGGGGCAAAGGCGATATCCAGCGGTGCGCGGAACCCCTCCGCGACGGTGGCGAGGCTGACAGCGTCCGGGACACCCCCGGCGACGGTGTCGGACCCGGTGTCGCTGTCGCTGCCAGCCCGGTCGCCGTCGCCCCCGCCCTCGGGCGCCCCCCGGCCGCAGCCGGCAAGCCCCGCGGTGCCGGCGGCGAGTGTCGCGAGGACCGTTCGTCGTCGCATATCACACGTAGCGGCTGGACGCAGAAAAGCGCGGGCTCCCCCGCGGCCACAGACCTATGTGCACGCCGCCCGTGTGCCCGGGAGTGCACGAGTACGACCTCGAGCGGTACCTGACCGTCCGGCGGGCCTACGGCGCGACGCTGGGGCCGGACGGGACGCTCGCCTTCCTGATGGACACGACCGGGACCGGCCAGGTGTGGACACTGACAGAGCCCGGCGGCTGGCCGACCCAGCGAACCTTCTACGACGAGCCGGTCTCCTTTGCCAGCTACTCGCCGACCCGCCCCGAACTCGCCTTCGGCATGGACCAGGGGGGAGACGAGCGAACGCAACTGTACCGGCTGGGCGACGACGGCAGGGTCACGGAGCTGACGGGGCTGCCCGACGCGAAACACCGGTGGGGCGGCTGGAGCCACGACGGCGACCGCGTGGCCTTTGCCTCGAACCGCCGCGACGAGTCGGTCTTCGACATCTACGTCCAGGGCCGCGAGGCGACCGGCGACGACGCCGACCTGGTCTTCGAGGGTGACGGCTGGCTCACCGTCGGCGGCTGGGCGCCCGAGGACGACCGGCTGGTGCTCACCGAGGCCCACTCCAGTTTCGACCAGGACGTCTACGTCCTCGACCTCGGGACCGGCGAGCGGAGCCACCTGACGCCCCACGAGGGGGAGGTACGGTACGGTAGCGTCGAGTGGGGCCCTGACGGCGGGCTCTACACCGTCACCGACGAGGGCAGCGACACGCTGTTTCTCGCCCGACTGGACCCCACGACCGGCGACATGGAGCCGGTCCGCGACGACGGGCAGTGGAACATCGACGGCGTGGCCGTCGACGACGAGCACGGCCTGCTGGTCTACTCCCGGAACGTCGACGGCTACACCGAGCTGACGCTTGCGGACGTCGACGGCACCACCCTCACCGAGTACCCCCTGCCGGACCTCCCGGGGGACGTCGCCGGCGGGGTGAGCTTTGGCCCCGCGGGCGACCGACTCGCGCTGTCGGCGTCGGGCCGTGGGCTCAACACGAACGTCTTTGTCATCCCTGTCGCACCGCTCCGTGAGGGCGAGGGGGCGACCGCGCGCCGGTGGACCCGCGCAGGCACCGCGGGGATCCCCAGGGAGACCTTCGTCGAGCCCGACCTGGTCCGCTACGAGACCTTCGACGGCCGGCCGGTCCCCGCGTTCTACTCGGTGCCGACGGGGGTCGACCGCGGCGAACCCGGCGACACACCGGTCATCGTCGACATCCACGGCGGCCCCGAGAGCCAGCGTCGCCCTTCATTTACCGGCCTCACCCAGTACTTCCTCTCGCGAGGGTACGCCGTCTTCGAGCCCAACGTCCGGGGCTCGACGGGCTACGGGAAGGCCTACACCCACCTCGACGACGTCGAAAAGCGGATGGACGCCGTCCGGGATATCGGTGCGGCTGTCGACTGGCTCGCCACCCGGCCGGAACTCGACGCCGACCGGGTGGTCGCAAAGGGCGGCTCCTACGGCGGATTCATGGTGCTGGCGGCGATGACCGAGTATCCCGGCCGGTGGGCTGCCGGCGTCGACGCGGTCGGCATCGCCAACTTCGTCACCTTCCTCGAGAACAC
>CAZQZE010000191.1:0-4899 GCA_964597715.1 uncultured Halobacteriales archaeon | reverse complement strand
CTGGCGACCTCGACGTGAGCGATACTGCCGCCCTGAATCAGGACGCTGTCGAGGATCTGAAATATCTCTTTCGATGGGGAATGCCGGCGATGACGTCCATCCTGATTCTCGGGATGGCGCTTTTTATTATCGAGGACAGGATACTACGCCTGCTGATGCTACTCGTAGCCGGTCTGGATTTCGTGGTTACGCCACAGTTACTGAAGCGAGTAGCACGGTCCGCCGACTGACCGGCCTGTCAGTACCGCGGTCGTTCCCGCGTGATGGGTTGGTGGGACGCCGCGATGTCGGTGAAATTCTCGAACACCCGCTTGGCCGTCGCCGCCCTGTCGGCTGCCTTATCGGTAATACTGTCAAGCAGAGCCTCGGTCCGGTCCGCGGGCAGGTCCTTGCCCTCGATCACCCACTCGGCGGTCTGGCGGTCGTACTCGGGATGGAACTGCACCCCCCACGCGCTGCCGACGCGAAACGCCTGTATACCGGCGTTGTTGCGCGCCAGCGTCTTCGCCCCCGGAGGGAGTTCGGCTACGCGGTCGGAGTGGGTCTCGAAGGTCGTGAACCGCTCGGGCAGCCCCTCAAACAGTGGGTCCGTGCCGACTTGATTGACCTCGCGATAGCCGAGTTCATGCTCGCTCATGTCAACGACGCGGCCGCCCAGCGCCTGTGCGATGAATTGGTGGCCCCAGCAGACCCCGAGTACCGGCATATCGGCGGCGTGGACCCGTCGTAACCACTCCGTCGCCTCGTGGATCCAGTCGTGGTCGTCGTAGACAGAGGTCTGGGAACCGCTCACCACAACACCGTCGTACCGCCACTCCCTCGCCGAGACGGCGGGTGGGAACACCCCCTCGGTCAGTTTGTAAACCTCCACCTCGGCGTCTAACTCCCGCCGAAAGTTCCGCTCGGCGGGGGTGTCACCGGTCGATGCGTCCAGTACTGCGACCCGTACAGTCATACGGCTATCTTCGTTCCACTACTGTTTATAGTCTTTCCAATATTGTACAAAATACGCATCCTCGTCGAGCTGGACAAAACAGCACCGTTGAACAGGTACTTGTCACGGTTAACTGAGGTCACAGCGCGCTTCTATCTCCCCGAGGAACTGCGGGGGGCGGACTACGTCGACTACAAGAATCTGGAGTCGAATCCCGCCTGCCCGTCGGGTGACGTACACCCCCGCCGTCCCCCTCCACCTCGAGGACGTGACACCTGCACTCCGGCGGGGATTGAGTTGTGGGAGGCCCATACGAACGACTGCTACGAACCGAGCACGCAGGAATCAAAAGTCATCCCGGCGCAAACGGGTCTTACTCCTCAGGGGGTCTGCGTCCGGTACCGCTCTGCGCCTCCCGGCACCGAGACGTGTGTCCGTCGTTGGTAGTATAGTCGCACCGATGCATTATTATCCGTGTGACACGTAGTGTTAGTGGAAATAAACGCCGGAAAGACGGACGAACTCGCGCGGATCGCCGTCGGCGCTGTCGCCGGGGTTGTGTCACTCTCGATTCTCGCCGGTGTTCGGAGTCGTCGCCGCGACCCTGCTCGTGACCAGCTGCACCGGGATGTGTCCGCTCTCCTCGCTGCTCGAAGTGGACACCCGTTCGGTGCCGAACTGAACGCACTGGAGAGCCCCAGCGATACGCGGTCGGGAATAGAGTACCGTCAGGAAAGGTGACCAGAAGCTACAGTTCTATCGGGACCGTGCTGTGCAGGGTCCGCCCGGGGGTCGCTCGACCACCGATGGTCCGCGCGCAGAGACCCTGCCGGCCGTTGACGGGCGGCGACGCCCACGGTGAACACGTATGCCCGAAGCGGAACCCTTCGAACTGGGGGAACAGGCGCCGAGAGAGAGGCCGCCGGCGTGTTACGCGACGGCGCCGACCAGGTGGCGTCGGGGACGGTCCGACTGACCGGCGACGGCGAGGAGCGGACTGTCACCGTCCCGGAGCGACCCCGATACGAGGCCGAACTGGGGCGGCTCACCGGCTCCGAGACCGGCCAGCAGCAGTACGAAACTCGCCCCGTCCGGGATCAGTATTGTGTTGCGTTCCCAATAATTGTCCGTCACAGGTTCGCCTACTCGCCGGAAGTACCGTTCTCTTGAGTGTCGTGTTCGGCGTGTTTGCCTCACAGAGCTTCCTCGTCTCGGCCGGAATAACCGGACTCGTGCTGGTCTAGAGCTCGGTCACGGGGTTCTGCCCGCCGGAGCCGCTACTGTCCGGCTGTCGGGGGTAACGTTATGGTCTATTTAGTATTGCACAATATCCACAACGTACAAGTATCATCCACGGTTATGCCGTGACGTGCAGACGACACGGCCGAACGCAGTCAGACCGGAGATAGCGCATGAGTGACGACAGTCTACTACAGGACGCACTCGCCAGTGTCGGTCGGGTGTCGGCAACCCGTTCGCGCGCGGTGGTCGCGGGGGTACTCGTGGTGCTCGCTGTCGCCGGCGTCGGGGCCGCCGGGCTCCAGATGAGCCTTGGAATGGAGCTGTACCTGAACGACGACTCGGAGACCCTCGGGGACTGGGAGGAGATCCAGACCGACTTCGACAAGGGCAACGTCGTGTTCGTCACCCTCGAAACCGACAAGGGGACGAACCTGACCGACCCGGAGACGGCGCGGTCGATATCGACGCTGTACCAGACCTACTACGAGGAGGTCAACTCGGCGGCGCTGGTGACGGGTCCGGCCCACCCGATAAAGGCCGGGCCGGGCGGCGGAGAGATCCCCGACACCCGGGAGGAGGTGCTGTACTCGCTGAACTACTCGTTCAACGAGCACCGCTCGAACATGGGGGTGATCTCAAATCTCTACCCCGGGATCCAGTCGACCGAACAGTACCCGACGGTCCCCGACGATGTCGGCCAAGACGCCTTCCCCGAGCAGGTGCGTGACGGCGAGGCGATGTTCGAGGCCGGCGACGACACCGGCGTCGTCATCATCCAGTACGGCGACGTGGCGATCCCCGAGGACGCCGAGGGCGAACTGTTCGGGCTGTTGCCCCCGAGCGAGGACGAGATAGTCCAACAGCAGGTTCGCGAGGCGACCGCCGAGACTGACCTCCCGGAGGGGACCGAGGTCACCGTCACCGGGACGCCCGTGTTCGAGGAGGCCGCCTTCGGGCTGATGCTGCCGGAGATGATCCAACTGTTCGCCGCCGCCTTCGCGATCATCCTCGTGCTGGTCGTGGCGGTCATGCGCGGCCGGCTCCGGCGGACGTGGCGGGTCGTGTTACCGCTGTCCTCGGCGCTCGCCACGCTCGTGGTGATGCTCGGGATGATGGGCTACGTCGGCTACGACTTCAACGCGGTGATGCTCGCGGTGTTGCCGGTCGCGATGGGGCTCGCGATCGACTACGGGCTCCAGGTCCAGACCCGGTACGTTGAGGAGCGCCAGCGCGGTCGCGAGCCGGTCGACGCCGCCGAGGTCGCCGCCCGGACGACCGGGCGGGCGCTCGCGATCGTCTTCGGGACGACCGTCATCGGGCTTGGGTCGCTGCTGGTCGCCGAGGTGCCGCCGGTCCGGCAGTTCGGTGTCACCGTCGCCTTCAGCGTGCTGTCGGCGATGGTGCTGTCGGTCACGCTGCTGGTCGCCCTGCTCGTGACCTTCGACGACGGCGCCACACCGCCGACGGAGACCCTCCGGGCCGACGGCACGGGCGCCGGCGCCGACGACCCGACCGGCCTTGAGCGGGTGTTCGCCGGGCTCTCCGGGCTGGTCGCCGCCCGCTCGTTGTTCGTGGTGCTGGTGCTGGGCTCGGCGGTCCTCGGCGGCGCGGCCGCCTACTCGCAGGTGGACACGAAGGAGGACATGCTCGACTACTGGCCCGACATCCAGGAGCGCCAGGACATCCGCGACCTGGAGGCGACGGTCCCGACGCCGAACATCAACTACGTGATTGTCGAGACCGACGACGCCTACAGCTACGAGAACTTCCAGGATGTCCGGGCGTTCCAGCGGCAGCTCGAGCGCGACGAGAACATCGTCACGGTGATGAGCACGCCGCGGGCGATGGAGGTCGGCGCCGCCCACCCGCCGGCGTCCGGCCCGGCCTACGACGAGTTCCCCGCCGAGTCCGAGTTCGACGACGCCCTGGCGCTGCGCACGCGGGTCGACCGTCCGCCCCAGCTGGGGCTGACCCCCGAGGACCACCCCGACCGGCTGATCGTCCAAGTGTTCATCAAGGACATCGAGGGGCAGGCCGAGCGCGAGGTGATCGACTACACGAAGCGCACCGCCGAGGAGGAACTGCCCGAGCGCATGGATAGCCGGGTGACCGGCGAGATGGTGCTCAACCGCAACGTTATCGAGAACGTCACCTCCGGGCTCACCCGGACCACGCTGCTCAGCTTCGCCGCCGGGGCGCTGTTCCTGGCGGTGGCGCTGCGCTCCGGGCGGGAGTCCGTCCTGCTGGTGGCAACCGTCTCCGGCAGCGCGCTGGCGCTGACCGCCGGCGGGATGTACCTCCTGAGCGTGCCCTGGAACCCGCTGACGGTGACGACGGCGGCGATCATCCTCGGCCTCGGGATCGACTACGCAGTCCACGTCTACGAGCGGTTCCGCGAAGAGGTCGCCGACGGCGCTGCCCCCGACCGGGCGATGCGCACCGCACTGATCACCAAGTCACGGCCGGTGCTCGGCTCGGGCGCGACGACGATGCTCGGGTTCGGCGTGCTCGTCGTCTCACAGTTCCCCGTGCTGTCGAACTTCGGGGTCGCGATCGCCCTTGCCATGGGGCTGGCGCTGGTCACCGCCTTCGTGCTGCTGCCGGCGGTCGTGCTCCCGCTCGCCCGTCGTGGACTGCTACCCACTGGCGTGGACAGAGGTGGCGACTGACTCACAGCGGTAGCACTCGTCCGTCTCGGCTTCCAGTGAGGACGGATGTACTAA
>CAZQZE010000190.1:0-4925 GCA_964597715.1 uncultured Halobacteriales archaeon | reverse complement strand
AGCCGTTGACGATGAAGTAGCCGCCGGGGTCGGCGGGGTCCTCGCCGATGTCGATTAGCTCCTCGCGGGTGAACCCCGCGATGTTACACTTCTCCGAGCCGACCATGACCGGCATCCGGCCGACCTTGGTCTCGGTCTGGTCGACGACCCGCTCCTCCTCCTCGATGCCGCCTTTGATGATGGCCATCTCCATGAACACCGGGGCAGCGTAGGTGATGTTCCGGAGGCGGGCCTCCTGGGGGTAGAGCAGTTCCTCGGAGCCGTCGGCCTCCCGAACGCGGGGCGTAACGACGCGCACGTCCCCGAGTTCGACGTAGACCGGCTCTTCTCCCTCCTTGTCACCGATGTCGGTGTCAATGGTCTCCTTTTCGTCGACGACCTGTTGCATCCCCCGGTCGAGAAAGGCGTTGAACGACCGGAAGTGGTGCTCTGCGAGTCGTTCGCGCGAGAAGTACTCCCGTGAGATTTCGCGTTTGTCCTGAATGTCCATTATTCAACCACCAATCGGTAGACCACGGCCGTATCCGTGGTCCGTGAGTTTCGTTCGATGCGGACGACGTCGCCGACTTCCGCGTCGACGTCCCCCAGCGCGGGGTCGGTGCGTGTGATCTTCGGCAGGTCCGTCTTTGTGATGTTGTACTCCTCGAGCACGTCCTCGAGCGCGCCCTCGTCGAGGACAGTGTGGTCCGGTACGAGTTCGTGTTGGCTTACATCTACCATGGTGTGGCCGGCTGTAGAATGTTGGTCGAGATACTACAGTCACGTACATCAGGCGACCACTTAACCCTTGTCAACTCCGCCGGCGTTGGCTACCGGGCCCGGCCAACCGGGCAGGCGTGCAAAACAAGCTATACTCTGTTATCGAGTCGGGCACATAAAAAACCTCCCGGGTAGCCCGCGGCGGTTTGGAAAGTCTTAAGAGTGAACCAGAGATATCTGTGGGCGCAGGCCCGGGTGGTGTAGTGGCCCATCATACGACCCTGTCACGGTCGTGACGCGGGTTCAAATCCCGCCTCGGGCGCTTCTGCGACGAACGGACGTGAGAAGCGACGCGACCTCATGGTGAATTTGAACCACGCAAATCCGAGCGGTAGCGAGGATTTGCGGACGGGTTCAAATCCCGCCTCGGGCGTTGTCCAACTGTCTTACATCCTCCGCGGGTGATTTCACTACCCCAGGGTAGCGTGAGTTTTCATACACGTATAGCCGGCAATATAACTAAGACCCGTCCTCCGTGTTCAGTAAGCCCCTCTTGACAGGGTTCTGGTAATCAGCCACGGTACTGCTGAACAGAGGGTGCATATCTCGCACAGGCGGTGTTCAACCGGAGACGAGCAATCCGGCCAGTACATGACCAAACGGACGATTCGGGTGAAAATAACAATCACCTACCCATTCGGAGAGAAGTCAACCACCTCTAAGGCGCGTATGACTGATATTTCAAGTACACGAACGGGTACGTGATTATCGGACCGAGTAGCGGTATCCAAGCGACGAAGACTGTACCAAACCGTATCATTGCAAAGGAGTATTGAGAGTTTTTATCAACAGTTTTCAACCAAAACAGAAGTGTAAAAAGGTATACCGGTATGGAGAGAAGAAGCACGGTGTAGGCGAGATTTATCAGTTCGCCAGGTAAGATACCGGTAAAACTCAGTATTCCAGAGACAATCTGAGCGTATGCACTCAGCCTGACAACATCCATGCCGTGTTGGCTTGACCTTACAAATATATACGTTATGACCGACAAAGCCGGCTACCGAGTCACACATTCTCCAGAGTCGTGAGTTCTCAACAGTCACGATCGTTTCGCTCTGACTGCAAGTCCGGGACGACCGACGCTAAACTGGACGAGTCGGTGATGCTGACTGCATCCGCTATATTCAGCACGCAATTTTTACGAGAATACTGAGAGGTTGATTTAGAACGTGCTGAGTAGAGGGCGCGTCTCATGGCTGACCTCACCGATAGTAGTGGCATAACTGATTAGCAGTTTGCAGTTTATGCTCCCCGTATGACCGATAACAGACTCAGGCGGACTGTTCGCCGTGGTATTGCGCTGCTTCTGGTGCCGTTGTTTCTGCTCGTCATCCAGTTCGATATTCACCTGCGGAAACAGGCAGCGCTGGTGGATTCGGACTTGGTCACCACCTCAGAGATGCTCGCATACGGTGCCATTGCAGGCGCAATAGGGTATCTTCTCGTTAGTGGCGTGGTAGAGTTCTACTCCGCCAGTCAGTAGACTACCGCTGAGTGTACACTCGATATTCAGCACGGCGATTGTCTCGAGGGATGGATATTAAAGGCCACCGAGACGGCATTCAACCTCCGATACGAACGCCCGCACCGGGCACCATCGTCGTTGCTTATTACTGGAAAAAACTCGGAGCAAGTGGCTTCGGACGGACCGTCCTGCCGCCCGGTCACCGGGGAGTACACCGGGTGGATGGCCCCCTCAGACCGGAGGACAGTCCGGCGCTACAAGCCCCGACAGTACTTCGCCGACACGCTCGGAAACAGAGTCCACGCCGCCCGAGCCGACGACTACGAGGGGCGCGAAGGACGGGCCTCATTGCACCGACTGCCCCGGGCGAGCGTACAGGCGAGGGTGGGAGCTGCCGACGCTCCCTGGCCGGCACGGGTTTCTCCGCCGGTGGTGGCCCTATCAGGTGTTAATTCGAGGCGTACTGCTCAGAGATGAGCGCACAGATTTCCCCGAAATCTACCGGCTTTTCTAGATAGCTGTCACAGTCAAACGGGCCATCGTTTCCGGGTTCACACGGGACCCCGGAGACGGGAATAACCGGAATGGTCGGTCGCTGTGCCCGAAGGGCATCGGCCAGTTCGTCACCGCTCATTCCGGGCATTTTCCGGTCAGTAACGACCACGTCAACCGCCTGGTCAAAGCAGGCCAGTGCCTGTTGGCCGGACTCCGCGGTTCGCACGTCAAAATCCTCACTGAACATCTCATCGACGACCTCTCTCATCGTAGGTTCGTCATCAACGAACAGTACTGTCGGTGTCTCGTCAATCGAACAAACCCCACTAGTCATTGCGGCCACACCACTTATTTGGGCTGTATCAGTATGTGCTGCTATCCACACAGAGTAGGTATGGGGTCGCCGGAGCCATCATTCCGATGACTTGATACGTCGAGGTCGCGATAGGAGTCCATGGTTGACCTGAGACAGGTCGGTTTGTTTGTCGGCGTCGCCTCCCCGAGTGTACTCCTAGCGCTCATCTCGGTAGACGCACCTCTAGTGGTCGGACGGGACGTATTCCTGTTTTCGGCGCTTCAGGTCCTCCTGGTCGGCGTATATATGGCCAGACGGTGAGCAGGAGCCCCCAGACACGAACGATCGAATGATACGTGTACCGTCAGGTTCCCCGGCTACGGGTTCGGCGGTCACCCCTCCGACAGCCGTCGCTCGAAGGAGTGTGGTGCGACTCGCTGCATCACCCGTTCGATATCCGCCGGGGACGTGCTCCGGACGAACAGCGTCTGGCTCCGGTAGGTGACCCTGAATCCCCAGCTGTCGTCGTCGATGTACGCACTCTCGTTGACCTGGAAAATCGCCTGGTCGGAGTGGACGTCGGCGAGTTCGTCGAACGCGTCTCGTGCCGTGTCCCACGGGCCTTCGGTCGGGATGTGGAGTTTTACTCTCAGTGTCTGCATCGGTGAGTGTCCGCACCGACGGTGCTGACAGCCATCGGCTGCTCACGTCGACCCGTGGGGGTCCGTTTCACCGTCGCCGATGACCATCGCAAACTCCGGCGGGAAGCTCCCGTCGACGAGGAGTCGACCCCAGTCGGTCGTGATTGTGAGGAAGACACTGTCGTCGTTGGTGAGATACTCGCTCGGACCGTACTTCTCGGCGTATCGCTGCTTGAACCAGTCGACAGTCTCGTCGTGTATTTCGCTTGCGGTCCCCTCCAGTTGCAGGTTGGACCGGCCGTCCACGACCAGCGCGACACCCGGGTTCTGTGTCATGTTGTGGTACTTCCGGTAGGTCGACTCGGTCGTGATGTACACGTCGAGTGTGTCGTCGGCGACGAACCGGACCGTGGCCGCCTCCGGCCTGCCGTCCGGCGAAACAGTTGCGAGGGTACACGTTTCTGTGTCTGCAAGCACCTGCTGTGCCCGCTCGCGTGGTGTCTGTGGTAACTCCTCGTCGGGCATAGCGGCCAGTACGTGACACACCGTCATCGGTCTTGTCTCGTTTGCGCGCTCGGTGGCTTGTGGTGTGGGTGCTGCCGGCGGGGGTTCGCCCCTGACGCGTTGCGCGGGCAGTTCCCGGTCGGTCCGGCCGGTCAGCACGACCGCGGGTCCGGGAGCAAGGGCCAAGACCCTGCTTCGCGTACACAGTGTATGACGTTTGCTGACACACGAACTGTCATTATCGGTGGGAGCTCCGGCATCGGCTACGCGACCGCAGCCCAGATCGTCTCCGAGGGTGGCGAGGTGGTCGTCGCGGCCCGGGACGACGACCGTCGGACGGAGGCGGCCCGGACACTCGGGCCGAACGCGACGGAACGGGCGGTAGATATCACCGACCGTGCCGCCGTTACACAGACGCTGACCGAGGCCAGACCCGACTATCTGGTCTGCACCCCGGCGTACATCCCGACGGGCATGGATATCAGTGAGGAGGAGCTCCGGCAGGCGTTCGAGGTCAAGTTTTTCGGCTACTACTACGCGGCCGAGGCGGCTCGTCAGGTGATCCCCGAGGACGGCGCGATGGTCTTTCTCAGCGGCGAGGCCGCCGTCACCCCGGACCCACAGTACTTTGCTGTCGGTGTTGTGAACGCGGCTGTCGAGACGCTCGTCAGGTATCTCGCCTTGGAGTACGCGCCGGTCCGGGTCTCGGCTGTGAGCCCCAACGTCGTGGACACCTTCGGGATGGACGACACCATGCGGGACCGCG
>CAZQZE010000189.1:0-4938 GCA_964597715.1 uncultured Halobacteriales archaeon | reverse complement strand
CGCCGTCGCCTCAGGGCCCGCCGCAACCGGAGCCGCCGTTCGGCCGCGTCGAGGTGACCCTCGAGAACCGCTTTGGCGCCGGGACCAGCCTCGACACGGTCGTCAGGGCTGGCAACCAGTACGAGCGTGTCCGGCTCGGGGCGGGGGATACGGCTGTCGTGACCGTTCCCGGCGCCCGGTGTGGCCAGCGCCTGCACGTCCAGGCACAGACACCCGACAGCGGACTGCTCGTCGAGACGACACGAGACGTCCCGTGCCCGGACCAGGGGCCACCGGAGTGAAACTGGTCTACGCCGACTCCGTGAGGCTGCCGTCGGGCGGTTCTGCATCCGAAAGTGGGGGGTTACGGTGTGGCCTGCCCGCGCCGGACATCCGGGCGGTTCACCCCCCTTCTGTGCCAAAGGCACGGTCGCCGGCGTCGCCCAGCCCCGGAACGATGTAGCCGTCCTCGTCGAGGTGGTCGTCGACGGCGACGGTCGCCACCTCGACATCCGGGAACGCCTCCCGGACACGTTCGACCCCGGCCGGGGCGCTGACCGCCGCGAGCGCGAGGACCCTCTCGGGGTCGCCGGCCGCCACGACCGTCTCCAGCGCGGCGGTCATCGTACTTCCGGTCCCGAGCATCGGGTCCGCGACAACGACCGTGTCCCCGTCGATATCGGGTAGTTTGACGTACTCCACGTCGACCGGAAAGCTCCCGTCAGCGCGGCGCCGGCCCTCGTCGCGACTCGCCGAGAGCACGCCCTGCGTGGCCCGGGGCAGACTCCCGACCAGCCCCGCCACGAAGGGCGTGGCCGCCCGGAGCACACTCACGAGCACGACATTCTCCGAGCGCACGCGCGTGCCGGTCGTCTCAGCCAGCGGCGTGGTCACGTCGACACGCTCCGCGGGCAGTCGGTCCGCGAGCGCAATCCCACACGCCTGTCCGAGGTCGTTCAGCCGGCCCCGGAAGGCGGCGCTGTCGGTCTCCACGCTCCGCAGGTCGGTCAGGCAGTCCTGTGCTAGCGGGTTCCTGACGACGGTGAGGTCGTCCTCGTCCATACCGGCCGGTCGTTCGGGTCCCGCTTATAGCTACACGGTCTCCCGGCGACCCACCCCGGCCGGCAGGAGCGGCCCCCCGGCGGTGGGTCCCTCTGCCCGGCGGCTCAGGCCCGCAGGTACTGCCGGACCAGGATGAGACCGGCGAGGACAAACGTCACTGTGAGCACCCAGAAGGCGACGGTGTAGCTGTAGAACTCTGCGACAACCCCGACGACCCCCGGACCGGCGGCGTTGGTGGTCAGGAAGAGCCCGCGGGCGGCCCCGAGGTCCCCGCCGACCGAGCCCTCGGGGGCGGCGTCCATCACCACGCTGTCGACGACCGGAAACTGCGTCTTGTAGCCGACGGCCATCACCACCGTGCCGGCGGCGACGGCGAGCAGTGACCCGGTCAGGAGCACCACGGCGAGCCCGGCGACCGACACCAGGAGTGCGCCGACACTCACCAGCAGGCGGGGGTACCGGTCGCTGACCGCGCCGCCGACGGGTTTCGTGACCATCCCGACGACGAACACCAGCGCGTAGACGCCGCTTGCGCGTGTCTCCGAGAAGCCGTTTGCCACGAGCAGTGTCGGAAAAAAGTTGATCAGCCCGCCGACCGCGAAGAAAAACAGGGCGTAGGCGGCCAGGCGCTCGCGCTGGTCGCGGGTGGCGACCACACGGCGGACGGTCTCGCCGACCGCCACCCGCTCCCGACGAAGGACGTAGGCCTCGCGGTTCCAGACCACAAACAGCGCACCCATCAGCCCCAGGCAGACGAGCACGGGGACGAACGCGGCCCGCCAGGTTGTCCCGATGACGAGGATGGCAAGCCCGGCGGCCAACAGCCCGCCGATGTCGGTCCCCGCGGAGTAGATACCGAGTGCCCGACCCGGCCGGTCCGCAAAGAGGTCCGAGAGGAGTGCCCGCGAGGGGCTGGCAAAGAGCCCTTTACCCAGGCCGACCAGCAGGACGCCGACGAGAAACAGCGCCGGGTGAACCGCGATACCCACGAAGGCAAATCCGGCGAGGATGACCACGAACCCGGGGACCAGAAGCGTCGCCCGTGACAGCGAGTCGGAGTAGGTCCCACTGGGAAACTGGGCGAGGGCGTACACGAGGGTAAAGGCCGCAAGCGCCAGCCCGACAGCAGCCGAGGACAGCGACAGCGAGGCCTGGATGCGGGGGAGCAACGGCGGGAGCAGAAACCGACCCCACTGGAGGGCGGCCCAGCCAAGCGAGACGACGGCGAGTATCCGCCACCGGTAGCCCGGCCCGACGGCAACGGCGGCGTCGGTTGCGGCCTCGCGGTCGACAGCCGGCCTGTCGGCGGTGTCGGACCCGGACGTCACAGCCGGTCGGCGACGGCGGGGGCGACACTCACTTCGCTCACCGTGCGCTCGACGGTGTCGGTGGCGTAGACGGCGTCGACGCCCGCCCGACGGAGTTTCGTGTAGGCGTCACGGACGAACAGGGCGTGAACGCAGGCGACGGTCACGCTCGCGGCCTCGCCGGCCATCGCCGCGATAGCCTGGCTCATCGTCGACCCCGTCGCGACAATATCGTCGACGATGACGACATCGTGGCCGTCGACGGCGGTCCCGGCGGGCTCGACAGTCACCTCCGACCCGGAGTGACGGGTCTTCTCGAAGTGGTCGACCGCCCCACGGCCGTATGCGTCCCGCACCGTCCTCGCGAGGTCGGCCGCGCCGGCGTCAGGGGCGAGAAAGACCGGGTCCGAGAGGCCGGCGAGCGGCTCGGCGAGCAGGCCGGCCACACCGACCGGCTCGGCCGGCACCGGAAAGTAGTCACAGACAGCGGACTCGTGGGGTTCGACCAGGAGAACCCGGTCGGTTCCCGTCGAGACGGCGCGCGCCACCGCCCGGGCGGAGACGGGCTGTCCGGGCTCGAAGGCCTTGTCCTGGCGGGCGTAGCCCATGTACGGGATGACGGTCGTCACCCGGCTCGCACCGGCCTCCCGGGCGGCATCCTGGAGTTGGAGGAGCTCCACGTAGGCGGCGTCGGTCGAGGTGGTGGCGACGACGACAGCCTCCTCACCTGCGAGCGCCGGCGGGTCGAGTTCGACGAGCTGTTCGCCGTCCGGAAACCGTTCGCTGGAGACGCCGGCAAGCTCGTGGCCCGTCCCACCGGCCAGGGCGGCCGCCAGGGACTGCGAGCGCGAGCCGCTGAGTATCATTGTCGGGGACTCGCTACCCTGCCTAAACGGCCTTTCGGATCCGGCGGCTGTCCGGGCGGCCGTGGGGTGTCGACCCCTCTCAGTCGAGCAGCCCCATATCCTCGGCGACCAGGTCCTGGAGTTCCGCGGCCAGGCCCGGGTCGACCTGGGCACACGCATCGCCGTCGTGGCGGCTCTCGTTGTGCCGTTCGATGGTCTCCGCCAGCGCCGAGAGGGCGACTTCCGTCTCGGTCCCACACTCCGGGCAGACGACCGGGACCTGCGGGTCATCGGACATATCCGGGCTAACGGAGGGGGGCCTCAAAACGGTGCGGAAACGCGACGGGCGCGCGGACGGGAGTGTCGCGCCACCGGGGGCCACTTACTGGACCGCGAGCCGCCGAACCTCCCGCACGCCAAGTGCCCGCGAGCGCCAGCCGCCGCGGCCGTCGGTCGTCTGTTCCGGGTCGGCACGCACGAACAGCGTCCCCGCCGCTGTGACCGCGTAGACCGACCCGCCGCCGGCGACGTCGGCGACCGGCCCGTCGGCCGGCAGGTCACACCGCTCCCAGCCGTCTCGCCGGACGAACAGGTCGCCCCCGGCGACAGCGTGGGCGCGAGGCCCGGCGGCAACCGCGGTGTGTTCGCCGTCACGGAGTCGCCGGCCCGGCAGCTCGTACAGCCCGTCCGGGCGGGCGGCGTACGGGCCGGCGGCGGCGACGTCTGTCGTCGCCCCCTCGCGGAGCCGGTCGAGCCCGCCGTCGGTCACCCGGTAGACACCGTCACCCGCGGCCAGCAGGTCGCCGTCGGCTGTGCGGGGCTCACTCACCGTCCCGACCGGGTCCCAGCCGTCGTCCCCGAGGACGGCCACGTCGCCGTCGGGGCCGGCTGCAATCGGGCGGCTCCCGCGTCCCACGGCCGCCGCAGGCCCAAAGTCAGTCCGGTCGAACCCGTCCGCGGTTTCGCGGAGGACGTCACTCGCGGTCCCGACCAGCAGGCGGCCGGCCCCGCCGGCGATATCCCGGACGTCGCCGCGGCGGGCGAGCGTGAACCTGCCGACCCGGTCGCCGGCGACCGCGACGCGTGTCAGCCCCATCCCGCCGGCGACGTAGACGGTTGTCTCCGGCTGCTTCCCGTCGTACACCCGCTTTTGGGCTATGCTGTCATCCCCGGGCACTACAGTACCTCCTTGTAGGTCTCCAGGGTCTCCTCGATGTCCGCCTCGGTGTGGGCGGCACAGACGAACTGTGACTCGAACTGGTTGGCGGTGAGAAAGACCCCCCGTTCGCGCATCGCGGGCCAGTGGAGCCGCTCCCAGCGCTCGGTGTCCGCCCGTGCCACGTCGGCGCCGGTCTTCGGGCACGTGCCGTAGCGGGGACAGGACTCACGCTGGCGACAGCCCGACCCACACTGGTTGCCCAGGTCCCCGGGGGCGTCGCGGGTGAACACCGTCTTGAACATCGAGTCCGTCCCGACGACGGTGTACTCGGGGGCCTGGTCGGCACAGATGTCGGTCAGCCCCGCCCGCAACTCGGCGGCCAGGCCGTTGACGTGGTCGTAGACGTCCTCCTCGGCGGCGTAGCGGAGTGTCTCCAGGCCGGCAGCCATCGTCACCGGGTGACCCGAGAAGGTGCCCGACTGGAACACCTCGCCGGCGGGGGTGAACTCCTCGATGATCTCCGTCTTCCCCCCGATGGCGCCGACCGGGAAGCCGCCGCCGACGATCTTCCCGAAGGTCGTGACGT
>CAZQZE010000188.1:0-4961 GCA_964597715.1 uncultured Halobacteriales archaeon | reverse complement strand
CACCGGGCAGACAAGCCGGTCCGGCTCCGTCTCGACGCGCGCCGCCGGGCAGTATAACGGGGGTCCCGGGGTCGGTCGGGGCGTCGGCATCGCCGCAGGACCGGGTTAACCGAGTCTCCGCGGGTGGGGTCCGTCCCGCATCCTCCCGGCCCTCACTCGACGTACGCGGGTTCGTTGCCGGAGGTCCACTTGACCGAGCAGCCCCGGGAGGGCTCGAACTCGGCGGTGACCTCCCCGTCGGCCAGCAGCGTCTCGATGTGTCCTCTCATCTCGCGTTCGGTGGGCTCGTCATCGGGGTTGAGCGCGTCGTCGAGCCGGCCGTGGTAGGCCAGCCGGAAGGCCCCGTTTGTCCGCTCGAAGAGGAACGGGTCGGGCGTACAGACCGCGCCGTAGGCGGCCGCAACCTCCTGGCTCTCGTCACGGAGGTAGGCGTCGTACCCGACCTCGCCGCGCTCGACGTACGCCCGCATCCGCTCGAAGGAGTCCTCGGGGTACTCCTCGTCGTCGTTCGGGTTGATACCGACGACGGCAACCTCGTCGTACTCGTCGGCGAGCCGGTTCAGTTCGTCGAATTTCGCCTTCGCGTAGGGGCAGTGGTTGCAGGTGAACACCACAAGCAGCGCCTCGTGGTCGGCAAAGTCCGCGAGCGCGTGGCGTTCGCCGTCGGTGCCAGGTAGTTCGAAGGCGGGCGCCTCGTCGCCGCGCTCCAGAACGTCCTCGGAATCGAGTGCGACCATACCCGACCTTCGGGCGCATCAGGTTTCAGCGTGACGCCGGCCGGGGCCTGTGCGGGTCACCCGGTCGCCGTCAGATACACCGCGACGATGGCGAGGAGGATACCGGCCCCGCGCCGGAGTGTCAGTGTCTCGTCGAGCAGGACGACGCCGACCGCCGAACTCGTGACGATGAACATGGCAAAGACGGGGACGACGACGCTCACCGGGCCCAGCGAGAGCGCCCGATAGTACGCGATGATCCCCACCGCGAGAAAGAGCCCGGCGGTGTAGACGTAGGGGGCCTTCGAGTGGGTCAGAAAGCCCGACACGTCGGTGCCCGACACGATGACGAGCCCGCCCGCGACGGCCACGAGGATGAGATTCGAGAGCAACACGGCCACGTCGCTGGGCACGTCTGTCAGCGCCACCTTCATCAGCGGCGCGACCATCGTGTAACTCGCCATACCGACGAGCGCCCAGAGTACGTAGTTCACGCCCAGCGTAGGTCCCCCAGGGTCTTCAGTCGCTATACTCCCGGCCGCCTCCCGACCCGGTGACGGGTGTGCGTTCACCCCCGGACGGGCTCCCCGCTGCCGTGGCCCTCGGTCGGCGTTGCTGTCGCTTGGGACCGGGGTGGCGGCTGGCGGTGAGGGCCGCGGTGTGCGTTCAGCAGGCCGCCGGACCGACAGGATTTTGTTCGCGCTACGGCCCCTACAGGTATGAGCAGTCACAGCGACGTGCTTGGTATTCTGCGGGCCGACGCCAGGACCTCGGTCGAGGATATCGCCCGCCAGACGGGCCTGGGAGAGGCCGAGGTCGAGGAGGTCATCGCCGAACTGGAGGATAGCGGTGTCGTCAGAGGGTTTCGGGCGGTCGTCGACTGGGACCGCGTCGAGGACGAACCGGTCCGGGCGGCTGTCGAACTCAACGTCACCCTGGACCGTGAGACCAGCTACAACGAGGTGGCCGAGCGTGTCGCCAAGTTCCCCAACGTCGAGTCGCTACACCTCGTCAGCGGCGACTACGACCTTCTGATGGAGGTCAGGGGGGAGTCGATGAGCGAGGTCTCCTCGTTCATCTCGGAGAAGGTGGCGCCGGTCCCCGAGATCACCCAGACCGTCACCCACTATGTGATGGATACCTACAAGAAACAGGGTATCGAGTTCGGCGACGGTCACGACGACGACCGACTCTCCGTCTCCCCATGAAGCCGGCCGACCGCGTCGACCGGGTCCCCCCGTCGGGGATCCGCCGGTTTTTCGAACTCGCCGAGGAGAAGGACGATATCATCTCACTGGGCGTGGGTGAGCCTGACTTCTCGGCCCCGTGGGCAGCCCGGGAGGCGGCGATCACCTCACTGGAGCAGGGAAAGACCTCCTACACGGCAAACCGCGGCCGTCGCGAACTCCGGGAGGTGATCGCCGACGACGCCCGCGAGCGCTACGGGCTGGACTATGACCCCGACGAGGAGGTACTCGTCACGGCGGGCGCCAGTGAGGGACTCGACCTCGCCTGCCGGGCGCTGGTCAACCCCGGCGACACGGTCGCGGTCGCCCAGCCGACCTACGTCTCCTACGTCCCTGCGGTGACCTTTGCCGGCGGCGAGGTCTGTGCCGTCCCTACCCGCCCGGCAGACGAGTTCAAACTCACCTACGAGCGCCTCGAACAGGCGGGGGCAGCGACGGCCGACGCCCTGATGTACTGCTACCCGAACAACCCGACCGGCGCGACGATGACCCGCGGGGAACTCGAGGAGGTCGCCGACTTCGCCCGCGAACACGACCTGTTTGTCCTTTCCGACGAGATCTACGCCGAGTTGACCTACGAACACGACCACACCTCCATCGCCACCCTCCCCGGGATGCGCGAGCGGACGGTCGTCTTCAACGGCTTCTCGAAGGCCTACGCGATGACGGGGTTACGGCTGGGCTACGCCCTGGGGCCGCCCGAGGCGGTCACGGCGATGAACCGGATCCACCAGTACACGATGCTCTCGGCGCCGACCACCGCCCAGTACGCCGCCATCGAGGCCGTAGAGAACTGCCAGGGGGTGGTTGCGGAGATGCGCCAGGAGTACGACCGGCGCCGGCAGTTCGTCCTCTCACGGTTCGAGGAACTCGGGATGGACTGTTTCCCGGCGGGTGGGGCGTTCTATGCCTTCCCGGAGGTCCCCGACGGCGACGCCGAGGCCTTCGCCGAGGGGTTGCTGGAGGAGGAAGGGGTCGCAGCGGTCCCCGGGGGCGTCTTTGGCGAGGGGGGTGCGGGTCACCTGCGTGTCTCCTATGCCACCGGGCTCGGCGAACTCAAAGAGGCCATGACCCGCATCGGGAGCTACGTCGGCTGAGGGACGCCTGTCACCTGGCCCCGGATTCCATCGGCCCGGGGGCGACCGGGTCCGGCTGTCGAGTCCACACGAGGGCGCGGGCGCGTCGTCCGCCCGCTATCAATCGTGAATTCTCCTCTCGGTCGGTGCCTCTGTGTCGCCCAAATTTCCCGGATCCGCTCGCTGAAACTGGGGGACAATCCTTTTTGCACGGAGCTTGTAGGTGAGTGTAATGGCAACGGACGAAACGGGGGGCGACGAGGGGCAACCGGACCCGGACCCGGAGACGGAGACGGACCCCGACTCGGACTCGGGTGGGGAGGCGTCGTCTACCGCAGAGACGGAGCCGGACTCGAACCTCGGGTGGGGGATGCCGCCGGGCTCGGATTCCGACGCCGACCCGGACGCGGCCGCTGAGTCGAACCGGGCGGTAGCCGAGCAAGAGGGTCCACAGGTCGCCGTCGGGGAATACTCCTGGAGTGACCTCCGTCGTGAGGCCGACGACACCGGCCCCGTGGACCGGGCGGCCCACCTCGGCTTCGACCCTGCCGAGCTTGAGGCGCGACTCGGCGTAGCTGCCGGCGTCGCCGGCGAGTTCGACGACCACTTTCAGGACTTCTGTGACCCGGCAACGACCCCGGTCGTCAAGGGCACGTACACGTGGGAACACTTCAAGCGGGAGTACTACTACGAGGCCGACGGCGCGCTCCCGCGTAACCGGGCCGGCGAGCAGACCCCGTTCGACCCGGCGGGGTATCTCGGCTTTGCCCCCGCCGAGACCGAGCCCCGACTCTCACGCGGACAGGACGCCGCCGAGACCCTCGCGGCGGTCGTCGAGGAGCGAACCGTCAACGTCAACGAGGAACTCGACGAGGACGGCTTTTTTTCCACCCGCGAGGGTCACACCACGGTCGTCGACCGGTACGACCTCGAGAAGGCGGTCCCGATGGAGAAGAAGACACACTTCTACGAGGAGGACCGCTACTGGGTGAACAAACCCTACGCCTGTGTCGTCATCTTTCACTCCCGGAAGGAAAACGAGCGCAAGTACTACGTCATCGAACCGTACACAAACGAGATCGAGGAGCGGCTCAGTGACTTCCTCTCGCGGAAGCTCAAGACGGCGATCAAGTACTCCGAGGACGATGTCGTCGTCCAGGGCAGTGACACCGACCGGGCACAGGTGATCCAGCGGGAGGCGGAGAACCTGCTCAACCGGTATGACCTCTACGACGGAACGACCGTACACAGCAACGGGGAGAGCGGCGGTGGCGTCCTGACACAGGTAAAGGGGATGCTCGGCATGAACGGCACCGAGAGCACGTCGACGGGCGGTGAACTCGAGGGGATCGCCGTCCGACCGGAGCCGGCGATTCTCGCCGACGACCCCGAGACGCTCACCGAGTACCAGGTCGAGAAGCTGCTCTATCAGCTCAAGCGTAACTTTATCGGCTACGCCCGGATCGACGCCGTCAAACACGACATCAACGTCGAGGACGTCTCCTGTGACGGCTACAACTCCCGGGTGTTCGTCTACCACACCGACTACGAGCAGATCATCACCAACGTCGAACACGGCGAGAGCGAACTCGACGAGTTCGTCGTCAAGTTGGCCCAGCGGTCGGGCAAGGGGATCTCGAAACGGCAGCCCCAGGTCGACGCGACCCTCCCCGACGGCTCGCGTGCACAGCTCACGCTGGGCCAGGAGGTGTCCGACCACGGCACCAACTACACTATCCGTCAGTTCAAGGACGTCCCGTTTACCCCGGTCGACCTGATCAACTGGAACACGTTCAACCTGGACGAGATGGCCTTTCTGTGGCTCTGTATCGAGAACAACAAGTCGCTGATCTTCGCCGGCGGCACGGCCTCGGGGAAGACCACGTCGCTGAACGCCGTCTCCCTCTTTATTCCGAGCAACC
>CAZQZE010000187.1:0-4995 GCA_964597715.1 uncultured Halobacteriales archaeon | reverse complement strand
GGCTTGACACTGCCGGCTATCCCGTCGTGACGGTACCCGCCACCCCGGGACGGTGAGACTCCTCACAGACGTACAGCCGGCAGTATGAGTCCGGCGGTGAGCCGAAGGACTACCGAGCTTCGACCGGCCGGGGTGTGGTCCGTGAGACCGGACGAGCCCCGCCCGAGCACATCCCCGGCCGCCCCGCCGGATACGGCCGGCCGAGGCGGCGGAGTTTAAGACCCTCGCGCGTGTCCGTCGACCTGTATGTCAGACGATGTCACACTCGACGTGACGGACGGGGTCGCAACGGTGACGCTCGACAATCCGGAGAAGATGAACGCCCTCTCTCCGGGGGTTGTCGCGGGCGTCGACCGCGCGCTCGGGGAGATTGCGGACCACGACGACGCCCGGTGTGTCGTGGTCGAGGGCGCGGGCGACGCGTTCTGTGCCGGCGGAGACATCGGCGGGATGAGCGACCGGGAGGACGTCTCCGGCCACGAGCGCGCCAGAGGCGTCACCCAGTCCGCGACCCGCGTGGCCTACGGGCTCTACGACTGTGCCCTGCCGACGGTCGCGAAGGTCGACGGCTACTGCGTCGGTGCAGGCATGGGCGTGGCGCTGTCCTGTGACGTGGTGCTCGCCAGCGCGGACGCCACCTTCGGACTCGCCTTCCGGAACGTCGGCCTGAGCCTGGACTACGGCACCTCCTACCTCGTCACCCAGGCCGTCGGGCCCTACAAGGCAAAGGAACTCGCGCTGACCGCGGAGATGCTCTCGGGGGGCGAGGCCGAGGAACTCGGGTTGGTCAACCACGCCTACGCCCCCGGGGAGTTCGAGGACAAGGCCGACGCCTTCGTCGAGACGGTCGCCGAGGGGCCGACCGTCGCCCTGGAGTACTCGCTGCGGAACATCGACCGCGCGGCCCGCCGGACCGTCGAGGAGGCCATCGAGGCGGAATCCCAGGCCCAGAGCCTCGCCACCCAAACCCGGGACCACGAGGAGGGGGTCGCGGCCTTCGCCGAGGACCGCGAGCCGGAGTTCGAGGGGCGATAGATGGCCGCGGCGGTTCACACCGACCTGTCGGGCGGCGTATTCACGGTTACGATGGCCGAACCCGACCGGGGCAACCCCCTCTCCCGGGAGACCTACCGGGCGCTCTGTGCGGCCCTGGAGACGGCCGACGGGACCGACGCCCGGTGTCTGGTGCTCGAGGGGGCCGGCGACGCCTTCTCGACGGGCGCGGATATCGAGAGTCTCGGGACCGAGGACGAGCCACCGACACTCGAGGAGCGCGTCGAGACCATCCAGACCCACGAACACCGCTTTGCCCGGGAGCTCATCGAACACCCGCTCCCGTCGGTCGCGAAGGTCGACGGGGCGGCCATCGGTGACGGCGCCTGCTTTGCGCTGGCCTGTGATATCCCGCTTGCGAGCGAGCGCGCCCGGGTCGGCTTCTCGCACGCCCGCTTTGCGCTGAGCATGGACTGTGCGGGGTCCTACGTTCTCCCGCGACTGGTCGGCCGCGGGGTGGCGATGGAACTCGCGCTGACGGGAAAAATCGTCGACGGCGAGCGCGCCCACGAACTGGGGCTAGTCAACCACGTCTACCCCGACGACGAGTTCGAACAGCGGGCCGACGAACTGGTCGAGACCCTGGCGACGGGTGCGCCGGTCGCCCAGCGACAGATCAAGCGACTCGTCCGGACGGGGTACGACCGCGGCCTCGACGAGGCACTGCACGACGAGGCGACCAGTCAGGTCGTCGCCGCCGACACCGACGACTACGACCGCGCGGCCGAGGCACTCAGGAGGGGCGAGGAACCGACCTTCGAGGGGCAGTAGCCGCCACAGCCACGCGTCACGCCTGTCCCGCCCGTCCACAGCCTTTTGCCCCGAGACGACGAGCAGGCGGTATGCGCGTGCTCCACGAGCCTAACCGCACGCCCGTGAGCGAGGGAGACGTGGAGCAGCGGGCCGACCGCGAGGGGAGCGCAGACGGGACCGACGGGGGAGGGCGTGTCCTCGCCACGGCGGTCGAACGCCCGGAGTCGGGGCTCGCAAACGCGAAGGGGCTACGTTTCCGGCACGAACTGTCCGAGGGGGCCGCCTTCGTGATGGATGTCGGGGGCAGGAGTTCACTGCCGTTGCTGGGCGGGCCACGCTGGGCCGTCGTCGACATGCTGTTCGTGTACACCCCACTCGACGTTCTCTGGGTGGTCGACGAGGAGGTGGTCAAAACAGAGCGACTCCGGCCGTGGACCGGGGTTGGCGCCGGGAGGGCGGACACCATCGTCGAACTGCCGCCCGGAGCGGCCGAGGCTGTGGCTGTCGGCGACACCGTCCGGGTGGTCACGACGGAGGACGAGGAGGCGCCGGCCGACGCCGGGGGCGGCGGCTGACGCCGGCAGACAGACAGGTTTATACCCCAGGGTTGCCCCACCCTCACATGGATACTATGACCGGTGGTCGATTTATTCGGGGGCCACCCCGACACAACCCCACTCTCTGACGCCGGCGACGTACAGTTTCTCGACACCACGCTGCGTGACGGGGAGCAAGCCCCCGGTGTGTCGCTGACGCCCGACGGGAAAGAGCGCATCGCACGGGCGCTGGACCGGGCCGAGGTCGACATCATCGAGGCCGGGAGCGCCTGCACCGGCCCGGGCGAGCGCGAGACCATCTCGCGGGTGACAGGCCTGGACCTCGACGCGACGGTCACCAGCTTCTGTCGTGGCATCAAAACCGACATCGACCTCGCACTCGAGTGTGACGTGGACGGCGTCGACCTGGTCGTGCCGGCAAGCGACAAGCACATTCAGGAGAAGGTCGGCACCACTCACGAGGAGAACGTCGAGACGACCGCGGAGCTCGTCGCGTACGCCAAGGACCACGGCCTCTGGGTCGAGGTCATCGGCGAGGACGGCTCCCGGGCGGACTTCGACTACCTCGAGGAGCTGATGACCGCGGCGCTGGATGCGGGTGCCGACCGGGTCTGTTACGCCGACACAGTCGGCCACGCCACGCCCGACCGGACCCTGGAGGCGGTCTCGCGGCTGACCGACCTTGGCCCGACCAGCACCCACACCCACGACGACCTGGGCCTGGCCGTGACGAACGCCCTGGTGTCGGTCGCGGCGGGGGCGGACCTCGTCCACGGCACGGTCAACGGTATCGGCGAGCGGGCCGGTAACGTCGCCCTCGAGGAGGTCGCGGTCGCCCTCGACCACGGCTACGGGGTCGAGCCGATGGACCTCTCGGCGGTGTACGACCTCGCCCAACTGGTGGCGAAGCTGACGGGGATCCCGCTGGCCCCGAACAAGGCCGTCGTGGGGGCAAACGCCTTTACCCACGAGTCGGGCATCCACACCGACGGCACCCTCAAAAACGAGACGATGTACGAGCCCTACCCGCCCGAGAAGGTGGGCCGGGAGCGTCGGCTGGCGCTGGGCAAACACGCCGGCCGCGCGGGCGTCGAGGCGGCGCTCACCGAGCGTGGCTTCGACCTCGACGACGAGGCCATCGACGAGGTCGTCACCCGCGTGAAGGCCATCGGCGACCGGGGCAAGCGTGTGACCGACGCCGACCTGCTGACCATCGCCGAGGAGGTCGAGGGTCGGGACCGCGAGCGCCGCGTCGAGTTGCTCGACCTGACGGCCGTCTCCGGGGTCACCCCTCCAACGGCGAGCGTCAGGCTCGACGTCGAAGGGGAGGAGCGGGAGAACGCCGCCACCGGCTCCGGGCCGGTCGACGCGGCGATGAACGCCGCCGAGGGGGCACTCTCCCACGAGGCCGACGCCTCTCTCGAATCGTACCACGTCGACGCCATCACCGGCGGCACCGACGCCGTCGTCACCGTCGAGGTGGAGATGTCCAGGGACGACGACCACGTCACCGTCACCGCCTCCGACTCCGACATCACCTCGGCGTCGGTGACGGCGATGGTCGACGCGATGGACCGGCTGGTCGAACGCGGCGATACGGAGGTTGTCGCCGACGACTGAGGCGGCCCCCGTCTCGCGCCGCCTCAGTCGTCGGTCAGGTCCGCGTCCGCGGAGTCGGTCGCGGCCGCCCTCTCGCCGGGTTCGTCCCCGGTGGCTGCCGGGGGCTCGTCGTCGGTGAGGTCGGCGTCACGCCAGGTTCCCTGCTCGAACCAGACGAACGCGACCATCGCCGCGACCACACTCGAGAGGGCGAACCCGAGCCAGATCCCCTGTGGGGTCTTCGACCCGAAGATCCAGAACTCCGTCGGGATGATGTTCTGTGAGGCGACGTACGCGATGGGGAGGCGGATCACCCCAAACAGCATGAGCGCGATTGCGGCGGCGGTCAGCGTGCGGCCCGTCCCGCGGAACCCACCGCTGTAGGCCCGGAGAATCCCGACGAAGCCGAAGGTCGGGGCGACCCACCGCAGGAAGGTGGCCCCCTCCTCGACCACCGCGGGGTTGCTGTCGAACGCCCGGATGATCGACGGCGCGAAGACGAAGATCACCACCCCGAGTCCCGCGAGCAGGAGAAAGGAGACCTTCGCGGCAAAGCGGTTGGTGGCGGCAACCCGGTCGGGCTTGCCGGCACCGATATTCTGGCCGGTGATCGTCTCGACGCCACGGTCGATGGCGATGGCAGGCATGAAGATGAGCGAGAAGACCCGGACGCCGACGCCAAACGCGGCGACAACGGGCGTCGAGAACAGCGTGACAATAAAGAGAACGGCGTTGACCGAGACGGCCCGGCCGGTGTTCTCGATGGAGGCCGGCACCCCGATCCTGAGGAGTTTGCGGGCGTAGGAGAGGTCGGGCCACATCTCACTGACCCGGATACGGACGCCACGGACGCCCTGGAACATGATCGCCAGCCCGACCACCATCGCCAGTCCGCGGGCACAGACGGTCGCAATGGCGGCCCCCTCGACACCCAGCCGTGGGAACGGCCCCCACCCGAAGATGAGAAACGGGTCGAGTGCGATGTTGAGGACCACGGTTCCGAGCATCACGACCATCGGTGTGACCGTGTCGC
>CAZQZE010000186.1:0-5025 GCA_964597715.1 uncultured Halobacteriales archaeon | reverse complement strand
GCCGTGAACACGAGCACAGGTGAGAGCGAGAACATCGACGGTGGGAGTGTTGAGGACGCAGCGGCTGAGCAGGGTGACGGGCTCGACCTCCTCCTGGTCGGGGTTGGCCTGCTCGCGCTTGTGGGTCTCCTGGGTGGGGTCGTGTTCCTCCGCAGTCGGCGCCGCGATGATGAGGGGCCTGTGAGCCACGAAGGGGAAACAGCCGTCAGGGAAGCGAATGAATCGGCCGGTGAGAGCGCGGTCAAGTCGCTTCCGGAACCTGACTCGGTGACCCGGGTAGAGGACTGGCTGACGACCGGCGAGTACGAGCGCGCCAGCCGGGGCATATACGCGCTGGTTCGGGCCTCGCTCGCCGACCGGGCGGGTGTGACTGACGACGGGACGCACTGGGAGTTCTACGACGCTGTCACAGCCGCCGCGGTGGCCAACGGGGAGGATCAGAAAGCGTTGCGAGCCGTGACCGAAGCCTACGAGCAGGCGACCTTCGCCCCCACGGCCGTCGAGGAGGGACGCGCCCGAACGGCGCTCAGCGCAGGCAAGCGGTTGCTGGATGGCCGCGCGACGGACGCGTAATCGGTTCGTTTCATCCACAGCCCACTCGGTGGCTCGAACGTGGCGCGGGGGTCGGAGCCGGCACCGCAGGGCCGTCACCCGGTGACTTGCGGAAGCGAACCCGGCGGCTTTAGTCACCGCGGACGCTGGGCTCCGTGTATGGTCGACGCCCAGTGGGTCCAGATGCTCCCCCGGCCGGTCCGGAAGCTGCCAGCGGACCTCGCTGCTGTCCTGCTGTTGACCGGCGTGACGCTGGTCGTGACGCTCACGCCCGTCATCCGGGAGACGCCGCTGCGCGTGGTCTTCGGGCTGCCCTTTGTCCTCGTTCTACCCGGCTACGCCCTCGTCGCCGCGCTGTTTCCGGAGGCGGGTGACGGACACACGAGCGAGGAGGCCGAAGAGAACGGGGCTGGTGACGAGGGCGGCCGCGGTAGTGGGGTCGACGGCGTTGAGCGCGTCGCGCTCTCCTTCGGTCTGAGTATCGCGGTCGTGCCGCTGGTCGGACTGGTGCTCAACTTCACCCCCTTCGGAATCCGGCTGGTACCAGTTCTGGTGAGCGTGAGCCTGGTCACCGCGGGGGGAGCCGTGGTCGCGGCCCGGCGCCGCCGGCTCCTCCCGGCGGAGGAGCGGTTCCGGGTCCCCTATCAGGGGTGGTACGCGGGGGCCCGCGCGGAGCTGTTCGAGCCTGACTCGGGGACGGACGCCGCGCTGAACGTGCTGCTGGTCGTGAGCATCCTGCTCGCAGTCTCCAGTGTTGGGTATGCCGTCGCGGTGCCCTCGAAGGGAGAGTCCTTCACCGAGTTCTACCTGCTGACCGAGGACGAGGGCGGCGAGCTCGTGGCCGACGGCTACCCGACGAACTTCACGGTTGGCGACGCGCGACCGGTCGTCGTCGGGGTCACGAACCAGGAGCATGAGCCGGTCGACTACACCGTAGTTATGCAACTCCAGGACGTGCGACTGACGGGACCGAACGGAACGGAGGTCGTCGTCGACCGGTCGACGGAGCTCGACCGGTATTCGGTCTCGCTGGGGGACAACAGGAGCGACCAGCGGGTCGTCGACGTGAGGCCCGCGGCGACCGGCCAGCGGCTCCGGCTCGCATTCATGCTGTACCGCGGGGACCCGCCCACCGAGCCCTCCGTAGAGAGTGCGTACCGGGAGACGCACCTCTGGGTGAACGTAACATCCGGAGAGTGAAAGCCCGTCACAGGTTAGTTACGAGGTAGTGTCCGCCGAGTACCAGGACCGGTGTCAGGACACGCCAGAGGACGTACTCGGCCCACACTTTACCGTAGGCGTTGATACGGAGGGTGATTGTCCCGCCGTTGAGAAACGCTACGAACCAGATGGCAATGAGGACGAACGCGGGGGCGAAGGCTTCGAAGAGCGCGGGTGTCTTGAGCGCCCGCACACCGACCCCTCCGGAGTCGAGAAGTTTAGTATTGATAGCCTCCCAACTCTCCAGCCAGCAGGGTGCCCGGACCCAGCCGGGGACCGTGTCGAACGCTTTGGTCACAGCTGACAGGACAGCCAGCAGTCAGACCGGGTCGGTCGGCCAGTTCGGGGGGACACAGGCTCTGCCCGACCCACCGCTCAACGCCGGCCAAGGAGGTAGAGACTGACCGTAGCCGCGAGGAACACACCCATAGCCGTGAAGCCGGGACTGCCCG
This sequence comes from uncultured Halobacteriales archaeon, assembly GCA_964597715.1. GTDB lineage: Archaea > Halobacteriota > Halobacteria > Halobacteriales > Haloarculaceae > Salinirussus. The sequence goes on along the minus strand of CAZQZE010000186.1, from coordinate 2,800 downwards.
CGCCAGGTGTGGTCGTCGTCGTTGTGTTGGTTCCGGGCGTGATCACGGCGTCCGCGGAGGCCGTTCCCGTCTCGTCGTTCCCGGCCGGCGTTCCGTCGGTGGACGCCAGCAGTGTCGTCTCTACGGGCTCCGTGTCGGTCGGTGTGGGCCCCGCCGGGTCCGTCGGTGTCTGGCTACTCGTCCCGGTCGTCGTGTCAGTTACGGTTGGCCCCGTCGTCGGCGTGGGGTCGACGTGTGTCGAGGTTGGCGGTGGCGTTGGAGCTCCTTCGTCCGGCCCTGCCGGGTCCCCGTTTCTGTCACTGCCGTCGCTCTCCGCGGGCGTCGCTTCGCGCACGGACAGCGACTGTCCGTCGCTCCGGCCCAACATCTCTTGCCGTCCGAACGCTTGGTTCTCGCCCTGGACGACCCCGTAGAGCGTGTAATCGCCCGTCGACAGCTCCGACGCGTCGACCGTCGCGACGTAAGCCGACTCAGACTGTGTCGCCTCGACGGTGTGGGTCTCCGCGTCGTTCGCGACGACCACCTGCACCCTGGCAGGCGACCCGGGGACCCGCTGGTCGGTCGCCGTGACCTCGACAGTCACCTCGGCCTCCTCAGAGGGCCCCACAGTCCCAGGTGCGTTCGCGTCGACCGCGTATCCCTGAACCAGCACGGGCAACACGTCACGGTATGTCCCGTCGGCGTTCGGCGCGACCGCGTACGACCCCGGCTCGTAGCCGTCGAGGTCGAAGCTGAACGTCCCGGAACCGCTTCCGCGCTTTGAGGCCTCGATCCGCTCGTCGCTGTTCCGAACGTGTAGCCGGTAAACCTCGTCCGGGGCGCTCACGTCAGTAGTGAGGTTTTCCCCGGGGTCGGCAATAATGAGTTCGTCGATCGTGTGTGACTCGCCGCTGACATCGACCGTCCGCTCCGGGACGGCGGTCGCGTCGGGCGAGGATACCACGTAGCCGTCTGCCGCGGCCAGCGCCGCGAGGCCGGCGACTACCACGAGGAGGACAAGACCGGCAGAGAGGAGGCGGGGACGCATACCTGCTACTGCGCGTCGCCATCCAGATAAATCTCCGGCTCCGACCCGTCACAACGAGAGTCGGTAAAAAGGGGAGGCCGACGACCACCGGCTGTCGGGAATATCAGGAAAATGCCAACTGTTATCCGCTATCCCTAACATGTATAAAGGGAATGAATCGGGAGACAGGGGTACGCGCCGCGAAGGCAATCCTCCTCGCGATATTGATGACCCTTTCGGTGGCCGTGTACGTCCCGGTAGCGGGCGCGAACGACCACGTTGACCCGCCACCCGAGAGCCAGGTGTTCGAGGTGGATGACAGCGTCGACGCCTGGGAACGGTCGTTCCTGACACTGCGGTCCCAGGAGAACAACGCGGCCTACACGGTCTCGAACGCGGAGTGGCGGGTCGTTGACAACAGCGGAAACGAAGGCAACCTGAACAAGGACCCGCTCGCCGTCTACGACCCCGGGTCAGAAGTCACGCTCAACTTCACCGACGGCCGTGCGAATTTCGACCTCTCCAACGAGCACATCGAGGTCGTCCGGGCGCGGGTTGAGGAGACCGACTCCGCGGGCGTCCCGGACACCTTCTCCGACGCGCTCGACCTGGTGACCCAGTCGAACGCGAACGAGAACGCCACGTTCACCGAGGTCGACCCCTCCGCACAGCTCGACAGTGACGGGCAGTACGAGTTCACGGACGCGCCGTCGAAAAGCGGCCACTACATCTACTTCGCCGCAATCAACGAGAGCGGGAAAGACGGTATGACGGTGACTGGCGGTGACATCTCGACCGACGGAAACGTCACGGTCGTCGGGATGGAACAGGTCGCCGTCAGAACTGACGACGGCAACGCGCAGTTCGACCAGGCAATCCAGCCCGGCGAGTCGCTCGATGTCAGTGTCGCACCCTCCGGCCAGATAGACGGCGAGAACATCGAGCAGGTAGTCCTCCTCCACGATGCCGAGAAGTTCCGGGCTCAGAGCTTCAAGTTGACACTGGATGAGGACATCTCCAGCGACTTCGACATTCAGGACAACAGCACGCTCGCCAGCGACATCGACGAGGTCAACGGCGTCGCCCGCGTCGACGAATCGGTCAGTGTCTTCGATGTCGACATCAACGACGGGCGGGTCTCGCGCAGCGCTACCGTTGGGACGATCGTCGATTTCGTCGGCGAGAGCGCCGACAGCGACGTCCCTGAGGTGACAGACCTCGATTCGAGTGAGAGGGTCGTGCTGGACGGGTCGGTCACTGCCCGCAACACGACCGCAAGTAACGCCGACACCACAATCGACGTTGAGACGTTCGGCAACTGGACCGAGGGGCAGTACCGCGCCGTCTACGTCGGCGTCGGCGAGAACAGCACCGAGATGGTGACCGCGTCGACGACGGTCGAGGTAGACGGCACGAAGCCGACGATTTCGAACTTCGGGGCATCCAACTCAGGTGACAGCGACATCGACGTGTCCCTCGACTCCGACGAGGACCTGAGCGCGATCGAGGTCGAAATCACCGACGACGGCAGTGTCGTCACGACCCTCGACGAGACGGACTTCTCGGGAAGCGGGAGCGGCAGTTACACCGCGACGTACACGGCCAGCGACGGGGACTACACGACCACTCTCAAGACGGCAGCCGACACCGCAGGGAACGACGGCGCGAGCGGCGGGTCCGATACCGTCTCGGTCAGTACGTCGGGCGGTGGGGGCGGTGGCGGCGGTGGCGGTGGTGGCGGCGGTGGTGGCGGCGGTGACGACACACCTCCGGGCGACGGTGACGACACACCCC
>CAZQZE010000185.1:262-5049 GCA_964597715.1 uncultured Halobacteriales archaeon | reverse complement strand
CAAGGCAGGCGCAATAGGCCGCTCTGCCACCCCACCGCGAATGTCCGGGTTGTCCCCGTCACGTCACGCGATTTCAGCGCCTTCGAGGCTGAACTCAATGGAGTTGACCTACTCCATTGTGCCTCGATTGAACCGCGCCGAAACCGCCGAAATTGCCGTTACTCGGGACCTACGAGTCATAACATCCTCAAGAGACCTGAAGCTATCGTTCCTCCGTTCGGCGCCTCCCCTGTTTTGACGGGCGCCGATGGGCCGCACAGGAGAGGCGCTGCCGGACGTTGCTGATACTGCCGGCTGTACGTCTGTGGCGACTCTCGCCGTTCCGGGGTGGCGAGTCTCTTCGCGAGCTCACAGCCGGCAGTAGGAACTGGCCCGTCTCACAGGCGACGAACCCGGCTGCGCTCGAAGGATACGCGCACCACACTGCACGGAGCTACGCGGGTCTCACCCGAGACCTTGGTCAAACGCGGAAGCCAGACGGTTACAGGCCCGTTCTCAGTCACAGTGCTGTCGAGGACTACCGTTGCCCGTTGCTCGTGGCCGACGAGAAGTGCCGGTGTGAAACCCACGACCGCCGATGGTGGCCGCGTATCGTTGACGTGCTGGGCAGTCCGATTCGGGGTGTGGAGAGGAACACAGCACAGTCCAGCAACAGCTCCGCAGTACTGACCTACTCACTGTGTGTCGGCTCTCGGAATCTCGATCTGTAGGTCGGTCGCAGGCGCATCCGCGGTCCCCGATTCGAGTGTTATGGCCCCCCCGACCGACTTGATCGTCAGGTATGACTGTGCAATCTCAAGCCCCGAGGCGTGCTGTAGGGGTGTTTCGGTCCCCTGCTCGATGAGCACCCGCTCCCCGCTACAGAACAGGGGGGTGTCACTCGTCACGAACAGGTTGGTGTAGCTGTCGGCAGTGGTAATCCTCAGGTGAGCCGTTGCCCGCTCACCACAGTTGAACAGATTACTGAACAGCTCGGAGACCGCCTCCGCCGCCCGCGTCTGTATCTGCCCTGCTGTTGAGTCGGCGGTGACCTCGGTCTCAGCGACACTCTCGTTTGCCTGGAGTTGCTCGGAGAGCCCCGTTACAAGCCGGCTGATGGCTCTGGTCCGCATATCCTGCTGATTTTCGGAGACGGCACGCGGGATACTCCTCACCTCGTCGCTCAACTCCAGCAACCGGTCACTTGCGTTTATGATCATCGTGCTTGCCTCCTCGTTATCGCTGTCAGCGTCCGCAACCATCTCCCCCCACGCGCGGATGACTGCCAGCTCGTTTCGAAGATTGTGCCGCGCCATCCGGTGTAGCAGCTCTAGCTGTTGTTCGCGCTGCTGGCGGTCGGCGGTGTCAACCGCCGTCCCGACGACCCCTGTGACTGTCCCATCCTCATAGATCGGCCGAGCGTTAATGACCGCAGGAATCCGTGACCCGTCCTTTGCTCTCAGCGTCGAGTTGTACTCGTGCAGCGCCTCGCCACTCGTAACGCGTTCGAGTAGCGAGGCGTATTCCTCGGGGTTGATGAACAGCGAGTACCGTTCGCCGATGACCTCGTCGGCCGTGTATCCGAGTGTCTTCTCGGCTGCTCGGTTCCACCGCTTGACGATACCGTCGGTGTCGATAACCGCCACCGGAACCGGTATTGACTTCACCAGCGCCTCTAACCGGCCGGTAGCCCGTTCGAGCGCCCGTTCGCGTGCAAGCTGCTCCGACGACTCGCGAAACGTACCCATCAGATACTCACTTCCGTCCCGCTCTATCAGGCTGACGTTGATCTCGACCGGGACGGACTCCCCATCAGCGGTCTCGATGAACAGCGGGGCGCCGGATGCAAGCCGATTGACACGCTGGCTCTCGAGACCCCGTTGAAACGCCTCGACATACTTCTCGGCCTCACCCGCCGGGTGGAGTTCCGTCTGGAGACAGCCAACGAGGTCACGACGCTGACACTGAAACAGCTCGGTCGCAGCCTCGTTCACACGAACGATACGACGGGTCTCCGCGTCGGCGATGGCGATTGCGTCCGGGATCTTGTCGAGAGCGATGCTCTCGTACAGTATCTCTCCCGAGGGACGGGCCGGTGGGTCCTCAGGGTTCTCGTTACTGCCCATATACACGTTTGAAAAAGAAGGCGGATAATCTCTTGCATGGACCACCAGGTGTGTGAGGGTTGACCACACGGAGCCCCTGGCTCCGGCCGTGCCAGCACGGCTACCCGTCGTTGGACTCGCGGCCCACTGCCAGTCTCGCTTCCCCGTCACTCCCGACGGCCCGCAGCCCCAGGGACCTGATGACCTCGACCGTCCGCCCGGGGACCAGCCGCTCGGCCCGCACGCGGGCAATCGCGTACGCCACCGCGTCCGCGAGGTCCGCCGGTGTCTCCACGACCGGCTGCCGCGGCAGGAAATCGACCGACAGTCCGGCGTCGCGTGCCCGCATGACCAGCGTCTCGACTGCCGGCGCGGCAAAGGCGTCCTCGAAGTCGATCGGTGCGGTGAACCCGGCGAGTGCAACGCGGCCGCCCCGGGCGGGTGCGAGGGCGACCTCCTCGGTCCGTAGGGACATCCCCAGCCCGCCGACGTGGTCCCGCCGGAGGAAGGGCGCGGCAGGGGTCGTCACGCCAACCTGTCGCTCCCCCTCCTCCCCCAGCAGGTGGGTGACCGTGTTTCCGACCCGTCCGGCGAAGGTTTCGCCGACCTGGACCTCGTACCGGGCCTCCGCGGGCTCCTCTAGCTCGTCGGCCAACGCCTCACGCAGCGCCGTCTCGGGCTCCTCGACCGGCACCTGGTCGGCCGACCGGTAGTTGACCAGCACGTCCGCGCCGCCGGCCTGCGCCGTCCGGCAGACGTCGACCAGCATCGCCTCGTAGAGCCGCGCCGTCTCCGCCGCCGAGAGCGGGGTTCCTGCGGCCAGACCGGGGAGCGCAACCCCGGGCTCCGGCGGGTCAGCCAGGACGACAATAACTGTCATGCCAACCGATCGGCCCACGACCGGCTTGGCGCTTGCGCTCTCCGGACAGGCCGAATCACGACTGCCCCGGCCGCTCAGGTCAGGAAGTCGGCGGCGTCGGCGGCAGTCACGGCCGGCGCCTCCTCCATCGGAATGTGTCCCACACCCTCGTAGGTCCGGAGCCTGGCATCGGGAATCTCGCCGGCCAGCTTCCGTCCCAGCGAGGGTGAGAGCCAGGTGTCCTGCTCCCCCCACTGCACAAGCGTCGGACAGGAGACCGCTGCCGGACTGACCTCGGCCGGCGAGGCCGCCCGCAGGAGCGAGAGCACTGCCCCGCGGTTCCCACGCCGCCGGAGCAGGTCGTGATACCGGCGAACGTCCGCGCTCGCGAGGGTCGAGGCGTCCCCGTAGGCGTCCTGCAGGACCGCCCGGAAGGCCGCCCGCGGCGTGAGATACCGGGCCACGACACTGACCCCCGGTTGGGTGAGAAACCCCGCCCCGTCGGGGACGACCTGTCGGCCGACGGCGTCCAGCAGGAGCAGCCGGTCGACCAGCCCGGGGTGGGCAGCGGCGGCCCGCCACGCGACCCCGCCCCCGAGCGAGTTCCCGGTGAGTGCCACCTCACCGAGGTCGAGTCGCCCGCAAAACGCCCTGAGGAGGTCGACGTACGACGGCATATCGTACCCCCCATCGGCGGTCGGTCCGGTTAGCCCGAACCCCGGCAGGTCTAGCCTGACGACGCGGACCCGGTCGGTCAGTGTCTCGACCCAGTCCTCCCAGGTGTGCAGCGAGGAGTACATCCCGTGGAGCGCCACAAGCGTCGGCCCGTCGCGGGGGCCCTCGTCGCGGTAGTGGACCCGGGCGCCGTCGATGTCGACAAACTCCGAGGCGTCGTTGGCGTACCGCCGCTCCAGGTAGCCACCCGGCAGGTCCGGCTGGACAGGGGCGACCTCGGTGTAGCTGTCGAGGGCAAACTGCCCTGCCGCTCGACAGAGGGTAAACGCCGGTCCAAACATCGCTACCGGGTGCCCCGGCCGGGAGAGGGCCTGCAAGGCTCGCCGGCCGGTCCACGGCGGCTCGGGTCCTGCACACCACAGCAAAGCAGCAGGACGGGCTTAGCGCTTCTGGTCACCGGGTCACCCTGTCGCCTGTGACACGGTTCCTCGCCGGCCGTGCTGGTGTCAGTCGTCGATCGTCTCGGCGCTGGTGTCGGCGTCGTCGGGGTCCTCGACCGGGCTCTCGGGGTGGTACTCGGTCCTGTACTCCCCGGGCCGGTCGTCGAGACGGTCGGGGTTGATCCGCCCGCCAAGCAGCATGAAGTCGAGAACGGTGAGCCGGAGCATCGCCTCCACGACCGGGACAGCACGCGGCATCAGGACGGGGTCGTGGCGGCCGACGACCTGGATCTCCTTTCGCTCGCCGGTCTCCCAGTCGACGGTCTCCTGGGTCGAGGGGATCGAGGTCGGCGCGTGCCAGGTCACCTCGCCGTAGATCGGCTCGCCGGTGGTGATCCCGCCCTGGAGCCCCCCGTGGTCGTTGCCCTCCGGAACCGGGTCGCCCGCCTCGCTGACGACCGACTCGCGGGAGCCGTTGTCGAAGGTCCAGTCCTCGTTGCGCTCGGTGCCCCGCATCCTGCGGGCCTCCCGGCCCTTCCCGAACTGGAAGCCGGTCGTCGCCGGGACCGAGAACATCGCCTGTCCGAGCCGTGCCGGCACAGAGTCGAACCGGGGTGCACCCAGCCCCCGCGGTACACCACGACACTCGAAGTAGATGGAGCCGCCGATGGAGTCCCCCTCCTTCTGGTACTGGTCGATGGCGTCCCGCATCTCCTCGGCAGTCTCGGG
>CAZQZE010000185.1:0-252 GCA_964597715.1 uncultured Halobacteriales archaeon | reverse complement strand
CCCGACTCGCTCACGGTCTCGGGGTGAGAGTCGCCGTCGTCGAACTCCCAGTCCTCGTTTCGGTCGTATCCGGGCGCCTCGGCGGCCTCTTTGCCCAGCCCGTACTCGACCGCCGTCGTGGCGGGGATAGAGAACATCGCCCGGCCGAGCCGCGCCGGAAAGGAATCGAAGCGCGGCGCGCCCAGGCCCCGGGGAACGCCCCGCGCCTCGAAGTAGATCGAGCCGCCCACAGAGTCGCCCTGGGCCTGGTAC
>CAZQZE010000184.1:0-5051 GCA_964597715.1 uncultured Halobacteriales archaeon | reverse complement strand
GACGCTCGCGAGCGTCGAGAGCGCCGCCTGGTAGGCGGTAAAGCCAAAGAGCCCGCCCCGGACCGGCGGGGCGCCGGCGTCGACCCACGCCAGGACGCCGGCGGGAACGCCGGCCGGGTCGGCGAAGAGGTGGTGAGCGACACCAGTATAAAAGGGGTCCCCGAGCACCGACAGCAGTGGTCCGAGCGTCAGGCGGCCGGTGTCGAGCACCGCCTCGACAACGACGGTCGCGACAGGGTAGTAGAAGACAACCGCGACGACGAGGAGCGTCCCCGCGACCGCCGCGGGCAGTGCCGCCCGCCCGACCCACCTGCTGGGTGTCATCCGCGCTCAGTTTCCGACGACTCTGCGGGCCCACGCCTCTGTCCACTCGTCGACGTTTCCCTGCAACTGGTCGTAGGTGAACGTGACCGCCTCCGGCGGCTCCTGTGCCAACTCCGAGAACGTCTCGTCGAGCTGTGCGTCCGTGACCGCCGGAAACTGGACGTTGCGTTCGGCAACCTGTCCCTGGTGGTCGGGCTGGAGGACAAAGTCCATGAACAGCCGCGCCAGCGCGGGCCGGTCGGTGTCGGCAAAGCGAGCCATCGTCTCGGGATTGGCGTACCCCTGGTCCTCGATGAACCCGACCTGGTGGCGCGTCAGGTCAGCGTCGGCGCCGTAGAACACCTGGTCGGTCGAGTAGGAGACCACCATCGGGGCCTCCTCGTTCGTGTAGGCACTGTAGGCCGGCTGCCAGTCGTCGAGGATGGTGACCCCGTTGTCGACCAGCGAGTCCCAGTAGTCGAGGTAACCGTCCTCCCCCTTTGCATCGATCGTCCACAGCAGGAACGCCTGCCCCGGGTCCGATTGCTGGGCGTTCTGGGTGATGAGCGTCTCCTCGTAGGCGGGGTCGAGCAGGTCGTCGAACGTCCCGGGCGCCTCGATAGCGCTCTCGTCGTAGACCAGGCTGATGTAGCCCGTGTCGTAGGGGACCGCCCGGCCCTCGGGGTCGACCTCGAGGTCGGACTTGACCGCGTCGGCCCGGTCGAGGGCGTCCCGGCTCCGCATGAACAGCGGCTCCTCGAGCTGTTCGTCCGCGCGGACGAGTTCGTCCGTGTTGACCCCGACGTACAGGTCCGCGTCGACCGACGCGTCCGACTGCTTGCGCTGGATATACTGGTTGACGCCGTTTGTCGGCGTGCTGAACTCGACGGTGACACCGGGGTACGCCTCCTCGAACGCCGTCTTCAGGTAGGTGCCGGCGGCACCCTCGCCGGTGAACGACTCGTAGGTCGCGACCTGGAGTGTGCCGCTTGGCGTCCCGTCGATGGTCTCCCGCGGTGCGCGTGTGGCCCCCTCGCCGGCCGGTGTCGCCGCACAGCCCGCGAGCGCGGCGAGCGACCCCGCACCGGCCGCCCGCAGGAAGGTCCGTCGTCTCATTACCTGGTGGTCACACGCGGTGGTGATAAGCGACTCGCAACAGGGACGCCAAACTCCGCGAGCCGGTCGCGCTGCGCGAAAGTTTTATATAGAACCGCAAACAACGAACACGACACGCATGGCAGCAGACACCGACTCCCTGCGTGACCTGTACCTCGATGTGACCGGCGAGAAAGCGGTAACGGAGCGCCAGGCCGAGGAGCCCTCCCACGACCCCATCGAGGGTGACGAGGGGTCGATGGCGGCGGTCTCGGACATCCTGCGCCGGGACGGTCTCGAGGACGCCGTCGCGGGCGCCGAAACCGGCACGAGCGCCAGCGCCAACAGCTAAGCCTGCCTCGCGCGCCGGTTCCGTCCGGCACTCGGCCCCCGGTGAGTGATCACAGGCATAATTTTTTGTGAGAGAGCCTCACATAGAGGCGCATGGAGTACTACGACGGTCAGCCGCTCTCGCACATGGGAGACATGCCGGCGATGGCAGCACACCGGTACGGGGAGAAGACGGCGGTCAGCTTCCGGGGTGAGGAGACGAGCTTCGCCGACCTCGACGCCGCCGCCGACCGGGTGGCAACCCTGCTCACAGAGACGGGTGTCGAACCCGGCGACCGGGTCGGGCTGTTCATCCCCACGACCGACTGGTTCCCGAAAGTGTACTTTGGCGTGATGCGGGCGGGGGCGATCCCGGTCCCGCTGAACCTCCGGATGGACCCGGAAACGCTCGGGTTCGTCGTCGACGACGCGAACATCGACGTCCTCTTTGGCTCGGTCTGGCTGGCAGACGAGGCCGAGGAGCTTGCGGCGGCGACCGGTATCGGAACGACATACATCCCCGGCGGCTCGGGCGACGGGGTCGTCGACTACGTCGAGGCCATCGAGGGGGTCGACGACGGCTTCGACCGCGAGGCCGCGGGTGTCGACCGCGCCTTCGACGACGTCGCCGTCCAGCCCTACACCAGCGGCACGACAGGCCGGCCGAAGGGTGTCGAGTTGACCCACGAGAACCTCCTGTCGACCGTCGAGGCGATGGACAAGGGGGGGCTGTCGGTCGACCCCGAGGACACCTTCCTGGTCGTCCTCCCACTGTTCCACATCTACGGGCTGAACGGGATGATGGGGACCTGTCTCTACAGCGGCGCCGAGATGGTCTTCCACGCCGAGCCCGACGCCGCCGCGATGCTCGAGGACTTCGGCGCACAGGAGGTCACCTTCTTCGCCGGCGTCCCGGCGCTGTTCACCGAGCTGTTCCGGGAGTACCGTGAGAACGAGGACGAGTACGACGTCTCGTCGCTGGAGTACACCTTCTGTGGGGCCGCCCCGCTGGCTGACTCCACCCGGCGGGCGATCATGGACGCCTGGGACGTCCCGATGACCGAGGGCTGGGGGATGACCGAGACGGCCCCTGCGGGCACCATCGAGCCCGGTCACGGCGTGGCAAAGGCGGCGGGCTCGGTCGGCCCGGCACTCGACTGTGTGGAGCTCAAGCTGGTCGACCCGGCGACCGGCGAGACGAAGGTGACCACCGACCAACTCGAACCGGTCCCCGACGAGGACGTCGACTTCGAGGACGAGGACGCCGTCACCGGCGAGATTGCCATCCGCGGCCCGAACGTCTTCGAGGGGTACTACAACCGGCCGGAGAAAAACCGGGAGGTCTTCGACGACGAGGGCTACTTCCACACGAAGGATATCGCCCGGGTCGACGAGGACGGCTACTTCTGGATCGTCGACCGCGCCGACGACATGATCATCGCCGGCGGGGAGAATATCTACCCCGCGGAGGTCGAGGACGCCCTCTACGAACACCCCGCGGTGGCCGAGGCGGCGGTCGTCGCCGCCCCACACGAGGTCAAAGGCGAGGCCCCGGTCGCGTACGCCGTCCTCGAGGAGGGCGCCGACGTCTCCGAGCGCGAACTCCGGGAGTTCAGCCTCGACCACGTCGCCACCTACGCCCACCCCCGGCGGGTCTTCTTCGTCGACGAACTCCCCCGGAGCGCCACCCAGAAGGTCCAGCGCTACAAGCTCGAGGACGACATCGGGGAGCGGCTGGAGGGCGCCCTGGAACCCACCGAGGAACAGCTGTGACAGCCTGTGGCCCACAGGCTACAAGCCCGGGTGTGTCCCTCACCCACAGGCTGAAACCCGCCAGGACACACCACACCAGCGTGCACACCGAGCGTTTCCGGACCCCGACCGAGGACCACCCTCCGACCGAACCCGCCGCGGGCCGGCACGGGACCACAGCCCCGGCCGCGAGGTGGTGACGACCGTGGAGATCCGTGTCGACACGGCTCCGGACGAGGAGACAGCCCGGGTCATCGCCACGGCGGTGGCCGAACACCTCGGCCGGCCCGTCGAGGTCGTCCCCAGAGAGGGCGGCCGGGTCGCGGCCGACGACGGCGACTGGGACGACGCCGGCGCGGTCGTCACCGACCGCGAGGACCGCCTCCGCGAGGAGGTCGCGGAGATCCTCGAGGGTGGCCCGGAGCGCGGCCACGAGAAGGTCGAGGACCTGGGGAAGCTGTTCGTCCGCGACCGGCTGGACCTGGTCTTCGACGAGGTGGTCTACGAGGACGGCACCTTCGCCCGTCACGACGGCGAGGACCTGGCCGCCGACGGGCTGGTCACGGGTGTCGGCCACATCGACGGCCGCCGGGTGTTTTTCTCGGCGAACGACTACACGGTCAAGGCCGGCTCGCTGGGCCAGATGGGCGTCGAAAAGGAGATCCGGCTGGCCGAACGGGCCGCGGAGGCCGGCGCCCCGATCCTCCGGCTGATCGACTCCACCGGCGCCCGGCTGGACGCCGACGAGCGCGGCGAGGGCTCGACACACATGGGCCGCTACCGCGGCGGGCGGATGTTCTTCAACCAGTGCATCCACTCCGGTCAGGTCCCACAGATCGGCGTGCTCTACGGCCCCGACATCGCCGGCTCCGCGTACACGCCTGTCTTCTGTGATTTCCTGGTGATGGTCGAGGATATCTCCGGGATGGCGATCGCCTCCCCTCGCATCGTCAACGCGATGATCGGGGAGGATATCGACATGCAGGAGCTGGGCGGTCCGGAGGTCCACGCAACCGAGAGCGGCAGTGCCGACCTGGTCGTCCCCGACGAGGAGGCCGCGGCCGACGCGGTGCGGGACCTGCTCTCCTATCTCCCCCAGAACCACGCCGCCGACCTGCCCGCCAGCGAGCCCACCCCGCCACAGGCCAACCCGAAGGGGCTCGACGCCGTTATTCCCGACGAGCCGAACGCGGCGTACGACGTCCACGACGTCGTCGCCCGCCTCGCCGACCGGGACTCGTTTTTCGAGCTCAAACCCCGGTTCGGGCCGGAGGTCGTCACCGGCTTTGCACACATGGGCGGCCGGCCGGTGGGTCTGGTGGCAAACCAGCCGACCGAGAAAAGCGGCGCCATCTTTCCCGACGCCGCGGAGAAGGCCGCGGAGTTCGTCTGGGTCTGTGACGCCTACGGGATTCCGCTGGTCTACCTCTGTGACACGCCGGGGTTCATGGTCGGCTCGAAGGTCGAACGCGAGGGGGTGCTCCAGCGCGGCCGCAAGTTCATCTACGCCACCTCGAACGCCCAGGTGCCGAAGTTCTGTGTCATCACCCGCAAGGCCTACGGCGCGGGGA
>CAZQZE010000183.1:0-5063 GCA_964597715.1 uncultured Halobacteriales archaeon | reverse complement strand
GGATCGAGAGCGCGCCGGCGGCGTCGACGACGAGGTCGACATCGTACCTGGCCGAGTCACCCTCCTGGACCGCCTGCAGGCCTTCAACGCGGCCGTTCTCCTGGACGACGTCCTGGACAACGGTGTCGTAGTGGAAGTCGGCACCGGCATCCTCGGCGCCGCCGATGAGCTGGCGGCCGTACTCCATGCGGTCGATGACCGCGAGTTCGCCGGGGACGGGGATATCGATCTCCGTCTCCAGTTGGGGGATCTCGAAGCGGCCGTGGTCGACGCCGGTGTTGGTGAAGGCGGGCTCGAGACGGGACCTCGGGATCGCGTCGGGGAACGTACTCGCCCCTTTGAGGGCGTCCCCGCAGGCGATGTGGCCGGCCTCCTCGGCTGCTTTTCGCTCGACGACGACCGTCCCGTACCCGGCGTCGGCGAGTGTCGCCGCCGCGTAACACCCCGCGGTCCCCGCCCCGACAATGGCGACGTCGTACCCACCGACCGTAGCTGTCATATACACACTTCCAGGGTGGACGGCAAAAACGCTTTACGACCCACACCCGGTCGCTCGGTGGTCGGCGCGCTCCGCCCGGTTGCGCCAACGACACCCCTTTGCCGTCGCCGGCAGAACAGACCACATGGACCGAAAGCGGGAGCTGACGAGCGTCGACATCGCCGCGCTGGTCGGCGAACTGGGGGCCTACGAGGGGGCCGGCTTCGGCAAGGCCTACCTCTACGAGGCGGGTCTCCTGCGGCTCAAGCTCCGTCACTACGAGCGCGGCCGGGTGGAGCTGCTAGTCGACACCGGTGACCCGAAACACGCCCGCGTCGCCAGCCCGGACCGGGTCCCGCCGGCACCCGAGCGCCCGCCCAACTTTGCGATGATGCTGCGCAACCGGCTCGCGGGTGCCGAACTGGCGGCCGTCGAGCAGTTCGAGTTCGACCGTATCCTCCGGCTGCGCTTCGAACGGGAGGACGACTCTACGACCATCGTCGCCGAACTGTTCGGGGACGGCAACCTCGCCGTGCTCGACGGCACCGGCGAGGTTGTCGACTGTCTCGACACGGTGCGGCTGAAGTCCCGGACCGTCGCGCCCGGCGCACAGTACGAGTACCCCGACGCCCGGTTCAACCCGCTCTCCGTGGACTTCGAGCGCTTTCGCGCACGCTTCGAACAGTCGGACACGGACGTGGTCAAGACACTCGCCACCCAGCTGAACTTCGGCGGGACCTGGGCCGAGGAGCTCTGTAGCCGGGCCGGCGTCGAAAAGGGGCTCGCCATCGACGAGGCCGACGACGAGGTCTACCGGACGCTGTACGGGGCGGTCGGTGACCTGGCCGAGCGGCTGCGCGCGGGCGACCTGGACCCACGGCTCTACCGCGAGGACGACCGGGTTGCCGACGTGACGCCGGTGCCGATGGCCGAGTTCGAGGGCCAGGGGTGGGAGCTTGAGCCGTTTGACCGTTTCACCGAGGCGCTCGACGAGTACTTCCACGCGCTGGCGACCGAGGGCGAACCGGGCGGTGACGGTGGGACGGAGAGCGGCGGCCGGGACCGCCCGGACTTCGAGGCCGAGATCGAGAAACAACAGCGGATCGTCGACCAGCAGGAGGGGGCTATCGACAACTTCGAACAGCAGGCCCAGGCACACCGCGAGCGCGCCGAGGCGCTGTACGCCAACTACGACCTGGTCGACGAGGTGCTGACCACGGTACGGAACGCCCGGGCGGAGGACGTCCCCTGGGCGGAGATCGAGGCTCGCTTCGAGGAGGGGAGCGACCAGGGGATCCCCGCCGCCGAGGCCGTCAAACGGGTCGACGGTAGCGAGGGAACGGTCACCGTCACGGTCGGCGACGACGAGGCGACGCTGCGGGTCCAGGACGGCGTCGAGAGGAACGCCGACCGCCTCTACCGGGAGGCAAAGCAGGTCGAGGAAAAAAAGGAGGGTGCCGAGGAGGCGGTCGCGGAGACGCGGGCGGAACTGGAGCGGCTGCGGGACCGGCGCGAGCAGTGGGAGGCGGGTGAGGTCGAGGAGGAGGACGACGACACAGGCGAGGGGGAGACGGTCGACTGGCTCTCGCGGTCGTCGGTCCCGGTAAGACAGTCCGAGCAGTGGTACGAGCGGTTCCGCTGGTTCCACACGAGTGACGACTTCCTCGTGATCGGCGGCCGGGACGCCGACGACAACGAGGCGCTGGTCAAGAAGTATCTCGACGCGGGTGACCTGTTCTTTCACGCCCAGGCCCACGGCGGGCCGGCGACGGTCCTGAAGACGACCGGGCCGAGCGAGCCCGCCAACCCGGATATCGAGGTGCCCGACCGCTCGAAGGAGCAGGCCGCCAGGTTTGCGGTCTCGTACTCCTCGGTCTGGAAGGACGGCCGCTTTGCGGGTGACGCCTACATGGTCGGCCCGGACCAGGTGAGTAAGACCCCCGAGAGCGGCGAGTACCTCGAGAAAGGCGGGTTCGCAATCCGGGGTGACCGCACCTACTTCCGTGACGTGGCGGCCGGTGTCGCGGTGGGGATCACCTGCGAGCCCGAGACCCGGGTCATCGGCGGCCCGCCCGAGCCCGTCCGCGAGCGCGCCGAAACGACGGTGGAGGTCGAACCCGGCCGGTACGCACAGAACGACAGCGCAAAGCGACTCTACCGGGAGTTTCGCGGCCGGTTTGCCGACGACGCCTTCGTCAGGAAGGTGGCGAGCCCCGACAGGATCCAGGAGTTCCTGCCCCCGGGCGGAAGCCGCATGGTGGACTCGGGGTCGACCCGGTGACCGGCGGGTCGGTGTCGGCTCACGCCCGGCGTGTCGATACTACCGAGGCTGCGCCACCCCGGCCGGGAACCGGTCTGCTCCGTGCGGGCGGCTGGTGACGGCCGGCCGCGGGCGATGGCAACGCTGAAGCCGGCCGGGGCCGGGGTCGGACACATGGAGACCGAAGAGATCGAGCGGCTCGCGGTGCTCGGCGCGGGGACCATGGGCCACGGGATCGCGGAAGTCGCAGCGCTGGCCGGGTACGAGGTGTCCCTCCGGGATATCGAGGAGGAACTCGTCGAGGAGGGCTACGACGAGATCGAGTGGAGCCTCGAGAAGCTGGCCGAGACCGACGCCATCAGCGAGGACGACCGCGAGGCGGCACTCGGGCGGGTCACACCGGTCGTCGACCTCGAGACCGCGGTCGCCGACGCTGACGTCGTTATCGAGGCCATCGTCGAGGACATGGCTATCAAAAAGCAGGTGTACGGGGAACTGGACGACCTCGCCCCCGAACCGACGATTTTTGCCTCGAACACCTCCTCGCTGTCGGTCACGGAGCTGTCGGAGACGACCGACCGTGCCGAGCAGTTCTGTGGGATGCACTTTTTCAACCCGCCGGTACGGATGGAGCTGGTCGAGGTCATCCGTGGGGGCCACACCAGCGACGAGACGCTGACGGCCATCGAAGGGCTTGCCGAGTCACTGGGCAAGACCCCGGTGCGCGTCCGCAGGGACGAGCCCGGCTTCGTGGTCAACCGCGTCCTCGTTCCCCTGATGAACGAGGCCTGCTGGCTGGTCGAGGCGGACGAGGCAACCATCGCCGAGGTGGACTCGACCGCAAAGTACGGCCTGAATCTCCCGATGGGAGCCTTCGAACTCGGCGACCAGGTCGGCAACGACGTCACCCTGCACGTCCTCCGGTATATGGAGTCGGTGCTCGGGGAGGCCTACGAGCCGTCGCCGATGCTCGTCCGCGCCGTCGAGAACGACAAGCACGGCCGCAAGACCGGCGAAGGCTTCTACGACTACGAGAACGGCGGTGTCGACGTCCCGCCGGACGAGGGGCGTGAGGACGTCGAAGCCCGGCTGCTCGCGGTCATGGCAAACGAGGTGGGCAAGCTCCAGGCGAAGGATATCGCCCCGGTCGAGGAGGTCGACCGTGCAGTCACACTCGGCGGCGGCTTCCCCGACGGCCCGGCCCGGATGGCCGACGACGCGGGGCTGGAGTCGCTCGTCGAGACCCTGGAGACCGCCCACGAGGAGACCGGCGGCGCCCGCTACGAGGTCTCCGAGGGGCTCCGAGCGGCCGCCGCGGACGGTGGCTTCTACGGCGAGGACGGTGACACCGAGGAGGCCGCCTTCGACACGGTCCGTCTCGAGTACCCCAGCGACCGGGTGGCACGGGTCGTCCTCGACCGGCCACACCAGCTCAACACGGTCACACCCGGGATGCTCGCGGAGTTCGAGGCGGCGCTGGACCGGGTCGAGGCCGACGACGAGGTGCGCGCGCTGGTCGTCGCCGGCGAGGGTGACCGGGCCTTCTCCGCTGGCGCCGACGCCGCCGGGATGGCGGGTGACGCCGACGCCGCGCAGGCGGTCGAACTCTCCCGGGACGGGCAGGCGGCCTGGGGCCGGCTCGAGGAACTTGCCACTCCTGTGGTCGCGGCGGTCGACGGCTTCGCGCTCGGCGGCGGGATGGAACTGGCGGCGTGTGCGGATATGCGGGTGGCAAGCGAGCGGTCGACGTTCGGCCAGCCCGAGCGCGACCTGGGTATCCTCCCCGGCTGGGGCGGTACCCAGCGACTGACCGCCATCATCGGCGAGGGACGGGCCCGGGAGGTCGTGCTCACCGGCGACCACTACGAGCCGGGGACGATGGCCGACTACGGCTTCGTCAACGAGGTCGTCCCCGCCGAGGACCTGACCGAGACGGCCCTGGACCTCGCCGAGGACCTGGCCGCGGGGCCGCCGCTGGCCCAGGAGTACATCAAGCAGGCGTTTCTCGCCGGCCGGGACGACACCGAGGCCGGCCTCGGGGTGGAGGCCCAGGCCTTTGGCCACGTCGTCGCGAGCGATGACTTCCTCGAAGGGGTCTCGAAGATGCAGAGCGAGGACGACCCCGAGTTCGAGGGGGAGTAGCGGCGGCGCCACTTTTTGATACGGAGACGAGAGTATCTCCCGCCGTGTCGAAACCGTACCGGAACGAGGACTGGCTCCGCGAGCAGTATTGGGAAGAAGACCTCACGCAACGGGAGATTGCGGAGAACTGTGGGGTGTCCCCTAGAGCGATCCGAAAATGGATGAAGGAGTTCGACATTGAAC
>CAZQZE010000182.1:0-5073 GCA_964597715.1 uncultured Halobacteriales archaeon | reverse complement strand
CGAGCCGTCTCGAACGGTTCAACAGCTTCGCGTTCGTGTGGTTTCGGTACGTCGATACCGACCAGACCGACGCGGCGGTCGAGTATCTCATCCAGTCGGTCGACCCCGACGTGCTCGCGCCGGCACACGGACAGGTCATCCGGGAGAACCCGGCCGAGTATCTCCGTCGCATGCAGACTGCGATCGAGAACTTCAGCGACATGGACAGTTCGCGCTATCACGAACACAGCCACAAGTTGCGCCGGACGGTACAGTGACAATGCGGACCGTAACCGAACTGACCGACTCGATCGACTGGATCGCCCGGTGTGAGTCCAACGAGGACGGGACGCACATGCACCTCGGTCAGTACCTCATCGAGACTGCCGACGGGTACGTCCTCGTCGACGCGGGCGAGGGCCACGGCGAGGGGCTGCTCGAAACGATCGAGACGGCCACCGACGGTCAGGGGATCGATGCGGTGGTACTCACCCACTCGATCCTCCCACACACCGAGAACGTAGATACGATACGGGAGCTGTGGACGGACGCGACAGTGGTAAGCGCGGTCGGCAACCCCGCGGCCGTCGGGCTGGAGGGTGCCAAACCGAGTTTTGCCGGGACATCGGAGACGCTCGCCGGGGACCGGTTCACGTTCATCGACCCGCTGATCACCGATGTCGTGGTCTCGACGTGGGTCTACCACCACGAGTCACAGACGGTGTTTACCGCCGAGGGTGTCGGCCACTACCACGCCCCCGGCGAGTGTACGTTTCTGTCGACCGAGTACGAGGACGGCGTCCCGCTCGAGTACGTTCGGTCCTTTGCCGGTGACAAACTGCAGTTCTTCGAGTATCTCGACCCCGAAAAACTACGCATCGGCTTCGACAATCTGCTCGCTGAACACGACATCGACCGATTCGCCCCGGCCCACGGCACCCCGCTTCTCGAACCGGATGTCGAACAGTACGCCGACGACCTCGCGTCCGCAGCCGGCGCCTTCGAGTACGTGTAGTCGCTGTGTTCGACGTGCGTCTCCACCGGGTACCCGGTGTCCCGTCGGGATGCGTCCCGGCTTGGGAGGACCGCCGTTGCCTCCCCTTCGACGACAGTCTCACCCCGCCCGTCGGGTTCGACGTCGACGGCGGCGCGGTCGTTCCGTTCCCGTCTATCGACGACCGTGCCGTGGACTGTCAGGGTGGGGCCGTGAAGCGCGCTCCGAGCCGGGAGACCCTGGACAGCCCCAGCCAGCCCGTGACCGTGCGTTCGACGACGCCGGCGGTGAGCATCCCGTGGGCGAAGACGTCGGGGTAGCCGGTATCACTGACGGCGACGTCCCCGGCGTATCTCGTGGTCCGGGACGCATCCGCCGGGACGTTAGATACCATGACACCGGGTTCGCCCACGACCCACCACGCCACTGTCGGAAGCTTCGCTCCGCTGTGCCGGTGTTGGTCGCGGTTTTGGTTACCTCTCGCCGAGGTCGATGGCGACGTTTTTCGTCTGAAGATACGAGTCCAGCGCCGCCCTGCCCTTCTCGCGACCGATGCCACTGTGCTTGTAGCCGCCGAAGGGCGTGCGGTTACGGTCGCCGAACCACTGGTTGACGTAGACGTTGCCGGCCTCCAGGCGCTTGGCGTCCCGGTGAGCCTGCCGCAGTGACTCGGTGAACACGCCCGCGACCAGACCGTACTCGGTGTCATTGCCGATAGCCACCGGGTCCTCGTCGTCACCGAAGGGAATCACGGCAAGCACAGGCCCGAAGATCTCCTCCTGTGCGACCCGGTCGTCGGGGTCGACATCCGCGAGCACTGTCGGCTGGACGAAGTATCCCTCCCGCTCGAGTGTCCCGCCGCCGGCTGCGACGGTAGCCTCCTCCCGGCCGAGTGCGAGGTACTCGCTGACCTTCTCGCGGTGGTCGGCGCTGTTCAGCGGCCCCACATCCGGGTCCTCGAGGCCCGGCCCGACATCCATCCCCTCGACGCGGCCGACGACCCGGTCGAGAAACTCCTCGTAGACGTCCTCGTGGACGAGCGCCCGGTCGGCCGCCGAGCAGACCTGGCCGGCGTTGGCGAAGATGCCCGTCTCGACGGCGTCGACGGCCGTCTCCAGGTCGGCGTCCGAGCGGACGATGGCGGGGTTTTTGCCGCCCAGTTCGAGCGTTACCGGGGTGATATTGGCCGCGGCGGCCTCCATCACCTGCTGGCCGGTAGCCACACTCCCGGTAAAGGTGAGCGTGTCGACATCTGCGTGTTCGGTCAGAGCCCCGCCCGTCGCGCCGCCGCCGGAGACGACGTTGACCGCCCCGGCCGGGATGCCCGCCTCGTGGCAGAGTTCTGCGAGTTCGAACGCCGACAGCGGAGTCGTCGGTGCGGGCTTCACCACGGCGGTGTTACCGGCCGCGAGCGCGGGTGCGACACCGCGAGCGAGCAGGTTGGCCGGGAAGTTCCAGGGGACAATCTGCCCGGAGACCCCGTACGGCTCTCGGACGGTGTAGTCGACCCCGTCCGGACCGACGGGAATCGACGACCCCTCCAGTTTGTCGGCCGCCCCGGCGTAATACTCGAAGTAGCGGGCGGCCCCCTCGATGTCAGAGCGGGCCTGCGAGAGCGGTTTGCCCTGGTCACGGGTCTCAAGCCGTGCCAGGTCGTCAGCCCGGTCGCGGACCAGTTCCGCCACACGGTATAGCGCCCGGCCGCGCTCCGCGGCGTCGGTGTCCCGCCAGTCGGGGAACGCCTCCCGTGCGGTCTCGACCGCGCGGTCGATGTCGGCCGCCGACCCAACGGCCGCCTCGCCGATGACCTCGCCGGTTGCCGGGTCGACTGTCTCGCGGTACGCGCCGGACTCCGGGGCGATGCGTTCCCCGCCGATCAGGTTCTGTCTCTGTGTGCGGCGTTGCTCACTCACACTCACAGATATGTGCCCCGGTGACTTGATGCTGTCCGTGGTCGACCTGTCGTGTCGTGCGCCCCCGGTCCCGCAGATTACGTATTTTCTGCCGGCGATGAGTGCTGGCCACACGCGCCGGCGGTGCACGACGTCGGCGCGGGGTCAACCCCGATTCGTTCAGCAGGCCGAGCAGGACGGCAACTCAGGTGATGACGGCCGCGTTACGCAGGTGTACCGGCACTCCGACCGCCCGGGGAGTGTGCTTTGCGCGCTCGCTCAACTGAACGGCCCCCTCGCCGCGACTCACGCCGAGCGCGGGCCGGCCCGACTCCTCCCGCTCGGGGGTCCTGGCGGCGTGGACAGTGAGGGCGCGTAGCTGGACATCTGCTCGCTCGGGGTGTAAACCCCGTACGAGGCGGTCGCAGACCCACATGTGTTCGATTGTTCTCCAGGGGAGGCCTGCTACGGTCTGTGAGCCAGGAGCCACCGACTACGCCCCGCGGCGAACGGTATGGCGGGAGGGGATACATACAAGACGGTTGATACGGATGGGTGTACCGTGTTACCAACTGTTCCGGAAACGCTGGCACAGTCTGCGAGGAAGTACGGCGACGACGAGGCGCTCGTGTACCCGGAGGCCGACGTCCGGTTAGGGTACGCGGAACTGGACGCGAGGGCAACGAGGTTTGCGGACGCGCTTCAGGAACTGGGAGTCTCGAAGGGTGATACCGTCTCGGTCATGTCATACAACTCCGTCCCGATGGTCGTCTCAATCTACGGCATTCCACGCGCGGGAGGGGTATTCAGCCCGGTCAACTACCGACTGGCCCCCGAGGAGGCCGCGTATATCTTCGACGACTCCGGGGCGGAGGTCGTCTGTTTCGACGAGCGCGTCCGGGGGACAGTCGAGGCCATCCGTGGGGAGTTGACCGCGGACCGGTTCGTGTACTTCGACGACGATTCAGGCCCAACACCGGAGTACGCGGTCGGGTTTCACGACCTGCTCGAAGACGCCGTCGAAACACCCCCGGCTGTGGCGAACGACCCCGGAGATGTCTGGGCGATCATGTACACGAGCGGGACGACGGGCCGGCCAAAGGGCGTCGTCCACACCCACGAGAACGCGACGTATCACAACATGGTGATGATGGGTGGGATGTCGCGGAATCGCGTCGGGATCATCATGATGCCCCTCTACCACAACGCGGCGCTCAATTGTAGCCTGCTTCCGGGCGTTAACGTCGGCGGGAAATCGGTGATCCTCAGTGGCTTCGATCCGGAAGACGCGCTCGCGCTCGTCGACGAGGAACGGGTCACGTCGATGAGCCTCCCCTCGCGGACGTGGCAGCAGGTGCTCGACAGCAAGGAGGAAACGGACTTCGAGGGCGAGAGTCTCGAGAGCATCGGGTACGGGACCTCGGACATGCCGCGGCCGCTGCTGGAGGACCTGGTCGACACGTTCGGCGAGGTCGTGAGCACGGCCTACGGGATGACAGAGATGGGGCCGGTCGCGGTGTCGATCGAGCCGGAGGATGTCGTCGAGAAACTCGGGAGCGTCGGTGTCCCGCTCCCGAATCACGACGCGCGGATCGTCGAACCGACCTCCACCGAGGAGCCTGACGACCCGGTCACGCCCGCGGACACCGTCCCGGTCGGCGAGGAAGGGGAGATCATCCTCACCGGGCCGTCCATGATGGACGGCTATCTCAATCGTCCCGAGCGGACCGCGGACGCGATTCGCGAGGGCTGGTTCTTCACCGGCGACCTCGGATACAAGGACGAGGATGGGTTCATCTACCTCGTCGACCGGGTCGACGACATGATCATAAGCGGCGGCGAGAACATCTATCCCACCGAGGTCGAGGCGGTACTGTACGAGAGCGACCTCGTCGCAGACGTTGGCGTTGTGGGAACCGACGACGACCAGTGGGGCGAGGCGGTGACCGCTTACGTCGTTCCGAGCGAGGAAGCTGACCCTGCGGGGCTGGAGGAGACACTCGACCGATACTGCCTCGACTCCGAGCAACTCGCCGAGTTCAAACGGCCACGGCGGTACGTGTTCGTCGACGAGCTGCCGAGGAATCCGAGCGGCAAGATCCAGCGATACAAGCTCCGCGACCGGACGGAGTCCTAATACTGATACCGCCGTCCTGTCGCGTGGGATGGCTCCGAGGGTGTCTTTCCGCGTGTGGAAACGACGACCGC
>CAZQZE010000181.1:0-5083 GCA_964597715.1 uncultured Halobacteriales archaeon | reverse complement strand
GACTGACGGCCGTCACCTCTCGCGGGTCGGCGTCCAGTCCTACGGGTACACGCCGCTGCGACTCCCAGAGGGGTTCTCGTTTATGAACACGATTCACGCGGCCGACGAGCGGGTCCCTGTCGATGCCGTTTCGTTCGGCGCCGACCGGCTCACCGAGGTGGTTGAGGGGTACGAGGGCGGCACTGCGGCGGGCGGCGACTGACCGGCACGGACACCGACACGCCGGTGTGTCGGCGGCTCACATCCCCATATCGTCGGCCCCGTCCGGGACAGGGATGTCGTGCTGGGAGACCCTGAGCAGTTCGGCGGCGTGGTCCATGGCCATATCGAACCCGTAGTACCGTTCGAGTTCGTCGCCGTCGGCGCTTGGCCGCACCTTCAGCATGGCGTATCCCTCGATATTCTGTGCGACTGCTGCCGTCTGCCCGTCCCGCTGGAAGGTGAGCAGCCGCTCCGTCTCGGTCTCGCGGTACCGTGCCACGACCCCGTTTGCCTCGGCCGTCTCCTCGGGTTCGCTGTCGGTGCCGTCAGCCTCGTCGGCTGTCCCATCGCTCATACTACGGGTTGGGGCCCCAGACACCCAAACGTACCGGTCCCGGGCCGGCGGCCGCCGACCGAGGGGAGGGAAAGAGACCTGAGGCGGGGGTCCGTTGTTGGCGTATGAAGTTCCTCCAGAGTGGCCGGCGCCGCGACATCTGTGCTCTGCTAGCCGGCGACACACTGCAGGCACAGGCCCTGAAATCGCGGCTGGAGTCACACTACGACGAACGCATCGAGCCGCGCTCGTTTTACGGCGCGCTGGAGACGCTGGCGGAGCAGGGGTTCGTCGACACGCGGACCGAGGGGATCCACGACGTGTACGCGCTCACCGAGGCGGGCGAGCGTCGCCTCCGCGAGCACTACGCGTGGCTCGGCGACCAGCTCGGGGCGGAGACGGAGGACTCCTGACCACGGCCGGTCTGTCCACGCCCCGAGTGTCGCCTGGCGGGTCATCGAGAACGCCTGTGCCACGGTCTCTGTCGTCCACGCGGAGGGTGACACCGGCTGAGCGGGGTCGAGGCCGGACCACGACCGACGCACCCCAAAAGAACTTTACTGGCAGTCACCGCAAAGACGCTCATGCGACCGTTTGACGACACGCCACTGGCTAGGGACGGAAAGGTACTCATCGTCGCCTACGACCACGGACTGGAACACGGGCCGGTCGACTTCGAGACGGTCCCCGAGAGCGCGAACCCGGAGCGGGTCTTCGAGGTGGCGACCCACGACGCCGTCACCACGCTCGCGGTCCAGAAGGGGGTTGCCGAGGCCTACTACCCCTCCTACGAGGACGAGGTAAACCTGCTGGCGAAGCTCAACGGCACCTCGAACCTCTGGATGGGCGAGCCCGACTCCGCGGTCAACTGCTCCGTCGAGTACGCCGCCGAGGAACTCGGCGCGGACGCGGTCGGCTTCACCCTCTACGGCGGCTCGAACAACGAGGTCGAGATGGCCGAGGAGTTCCGTGACGCCCAGGAGCGGGCCCGCGAGTACGACCTGCCGGTGGTGATGTGGTCGTACCCCCGGGGACAGGGGCTGAAAAACGACAAGAAACCGGATACGATCGCCTACGCCGCCCGGCAGGCCCACGAACTCGGCGCCGATATCGCGAAGGTGAAATACCCGGGCAGCAGGGACGCGATGGAGCAGGCAGTGCGGATGGCCGGCCGAACGAAGGTTGTCATGTCCGGCGGCTCGAAGACCTCTGACCGGGAGTTCCTAGAGAGCGTGAAGGCGGTCATCGACGCCGGCGGCGCGGGCCTCGCGGTCGGCCGAAACGTCTTCCAGCGGGAGAACCCCACCCGCATCCTCGACGCACTGGAGCAGGTCATCTACGAGGAGGCCTCGGTCGACACCGCCCTCGCGGCGACTGGGGACTGAGATGGGCGACGAGAGCGCCGACACACCCGGGGCCGACGGTACCGTCGATGCTGTCGTGGCTGTCCTCGCCGACACGGCCGCCGACATCCGGGCGGCACTGGCCGAACGACGGTCCTACGAGGCGGCCGAGAACCCGACCGGCGACCGCCAACTCGCCGCCGACGTGTACGCCGACCGGCTGCTCGAGGAGCGGCTGCTCGGTATCGAGGGGGTCACCGGCTACGCCAGCGAGGAGCGGGAAGGTGTGGTGACCGCCGACAGTCACGAGGGCGGTGCGGCGGGGGCGCACGTCGCCTGTGACCCCCTCGACGGCTCCTCGAACCTCCGGTCGAACAACGGCATGGGAACGGTCATCGGCGTCTACGACGAGCCCCTGCCGGCGGGCGGGGACACACTCCTCGCGGCGGGCTACGTCCTCTACGGGCCGATTACGACGATGGTCTGGGCGCAGGCCGGCACCGTCACGGAGTATCTCGTCGACGCCGGCGAGCGGGAGGTACTGACCGAGGACGTAACCCTCCCCGAGGACCCGACGGTCTACGGCTTCGGCGGTCGGGTCCCCGACTGGCCGGCCGACGTTGCGGGCTTTGTCGAGGGGGTCGAGGCCGACCGGCTGAAGCTCCGGTACGGCGGCGCCATGGTCGCCGACGTGAACCAGGTGCTGACCTACGGCGGCCTGTTTGGCTACCCGATGCTCGCGGACGCCCCCGACGGGAAGCTCCGACTCCAGTTCGAGGGACACCCGGTCGCCGCGGTCGTCGAGGCGGCGGGCGGGGCCTCCTCGGACGGCGGTGACTCCCTGCTCGCGAGGACGCCCGGTGCCCTCCACGAGCGCTCGCCGGTCTTCGTCGGGAATACGGGGCTGGTCGAGCGCCTGGAGACGGCCCTGTCCTGAGTCCCGTCCACGAGTTCGCCGCTGGCGTGCGTCACCTATTTGCCCGCCACTCGGGTACGTACCACATGACCGAGGACGTCAATCCGTTTGAGAGCATGCAGGAGCAGATCGACGATGCCGCGGCACACCTCGATATCGCTCCCGGCATGCTATCGCGTCTCAAACACCCCGAGCGGGTGCTCGAGACGACACTGGCGGTCGAACTGGACGACGGCTCGGTCGAGACCTTCCAGGCCTACCGGGCGCAGTTTAACGGTGACCGCGGCCCGTATAAAGGGGGGACCCGGTATCACCCCGGTGTGACCCGTGACGAGGTAACGGCACTCTCGGGCTGGATGGTCTACAAGTGTGCCGCGGTCGACATCCCCTTCGGCGGGGGGAAGGGTGGGATCGCACTCGACCCGGCCGACTACTCGGCCGCCGAACTCGAGCGGGTCACCCGCGCCTACACCGAGGAACTCCGCCCGCTCATCGGAGCGGACCGGGATATCCCTGCGCCGGACGTCAACACCGGTCAGCGGGAGATGAACTGGATAAAGGACACCTACGAGAGTCTCGAGCACACCACCGAGCCAGGTGTCGTGACGGGCAAAGCCGTCGAGAGTGGGGGCAGCGAGGGCCGGGTGGAGGCGACGGGCCGGTCGGTCTCGCTCGTCGCCCGCGAGGCCTTCGCCTACCGCGGCGGGGACGTCGCCGACGCGACCGTCGCCGTCCAGGGCTACGGCAACGCGGGCTGGGTCGCGGCGAACCTGCTCGACGGGATGGGTGCGACCGTCGTCGCGGTCAGCGACTCGAGCGGGGCTATCCACGACCCCGAGGGGCTCGACCCCGAGGCGGTCAAAGAGCACAAGCGCGAGACCGGCAGCGTGACCGGCTTCGATGGGGCCGAGGAGTGGACCAACCGGGACCTGCTCACAGCCGACGTGGACCTGCTCGTGCCCGCCGCACTCGAAAACGCCGTCGACGCCGACATCGCGGCCGACGTCTCCGCGGCGGTTATCGCCGAGGCGGCCAACGGCCCGCTGACCCCCGACGCCGACGACATACTCGAGGACGAGGATGTCCTCGTCGTCCCGGATATCCTCGTCAACGCCGGCGGTGTGACGGTCTCGTACTTCGAGTGGGTCCAGAACCGACAGCGCTTCCAGTGGACTGAAAACCGAGTTATTGACGAACTCGAGCGGGTCATCACCGATGCCTTCGACGAACTCGTCGACACCTTCGAGCGACGTGACCTCCCGACATTCCGGGAGGCGATGTACGTTGTTGCCATCCAGCGGGTCCAGCAGGCCGCCGACCAGGCCGGCGTCTGGCCCTGACTCACTCGTCCTCGCTACCCCGTGTTACAGGTGTGTCGGTCGCAGCCGAGGTTGGCAACGGCTCGGTCGAGACGAGACGCGAGCGCCACGTGGCCCGGGGCAGACGGCTCAGTGACCGTCGACGTCCTCCGCCCAGACCAGCCCCTCGATAGTCGCGGTCAGCACCGTCTCCCCCTCGGCGTTCTTGCAGACTACCTCCGAGGTGATGTCGTAGCGGTCGTCCCGCTCGACGACAGCCTCGGTCCGGGACTCGCAGGTGACGGGCTCGCCGGTGTAGACCGGGCGGTGGAACTCGAAGTCCATCCGGCGGGCCAGGACCTCGTTGTCCCCGCCGAGCTTCGTCGGCATCGTCGCCGTCAGCAGCCCCTGGACCATCACACGACCGTCCTCGTCGGGTTGGGTGTGCCGGGGCTGGTCGTCGCCGGTTAACTCCCCGAACTGTCTCACCTCCGCGGGCGTGAACGTTCGCTCGTAGCTGTTTGTCTCACCCTCGACGGGTCTGTCCATGCGGGAACGGACGGCCGAACCGGACAAAAAGGTGCGTGGCTATGGCGTCAGAGCCGTCAGTTGCGGGGGAATACCCGGGCTGAGAGGGGTCGCTACGCGAACGTTCGGGAGATGTCCTCGTCGGTGTCCTCGTTCTGGATCTTCTCGTAGGCGGTCTCGAAGTCCGACATCCGGACGGTGGTGCGCTCGTCGCGGATGGCGAACATCCCGGCCTCGGTACAGACCGCCTTTATATCCGCACCGGAGGCGCCGTCGGCCATCTCGGCGAGGCTGGCGTAGTCGAGGTCGTCGTCGATACTCATATCGCGGGTGTGGATCTGGAAGATCTGGTCACGGCCGCGCTCGTCGGGCTTTGGCACCTCGATGAGGCGGTCGAAGCGGCCGGGGCGGAGGATGGCGCGGTCGAGCATGTCGAAGCGGTTGGTGGCGGCGATGATGCGGA
>CAZQZE010000180.1:0-5113 GCA_964597715.1 uncultured Halobacteriales archaeon | reverse complement strand
TCCGCACGCCTCGCTGTCGCTCGGCGGCGTCACGGGCACGGAGGGATTTGAACCCTCGACCGTCGGATTAGAAGTCCGACGCTCTGGTCCGGACTGAGCTACGTGCCCTCACCGGAGGTGACGGAGCGACTGGCAAAGCCGTTGTGGTCGGGTCCACGTATGACCGGTCAGGCCGTCTCGGTCCGGCGCTCCGAGCGCGACTCCGCGACGGCAAAGGAGAGGGTACTGACCAGTCCAAGCAGTGTCCCGCCGGTCAGGGTGATGGCGAGATACTGGAGGGTGACCTCCCCCAGGAAGTACGCGCTCAGCCCGTGGAGCACGGCGGCGATGGCGAGCACGTAGAAGGGGGCGTTGAGATACCGCCAGCGGAACCGGCCGGCGAGGTACTCGTCGGTGACCTGGCCGAGACTGCTCGTGATGCCGGCGGCCGCGAACCACTGGACGGCACCGTAGACCAGCGCCGCGGCCACCTCGGGCAGGCCGAGGGGGGTGCTGTGGGCGAGTTGGACCTGCTCGAGGGACTGGACGCCGCTGACCCCGCCGATGACGAGGAGGGCGGCGGCGACGACGTAGGTGATGATCGTCACCCGACCGGTAAACAGCGCCCGTCGGGCGCGGGCGACCGCGGTGTCGAGTGTCTCCTCGACGCCAAAGGCACGGCCCAGCACGTACAGGCCGAGCAGGCCGGAGGTGACCCCAAAGACCGTCCCGGGGAAGCCAAGCGCGTTCGCGAGGACGGTCAGCGGGTAGATGAGCAACAGGATGCCGAGCGGGACCAGCAGTGTCCCGCGGGTCTCGGGGTCGTCGAGTACCTGCTTGATCGTGTAGTACATCGACTCCAGGTCCTGGGCCTGGCGGACAACAACCCGACGGACGCCGTCGATGGCGACCCGCGAGCGGATGACGGGGATGACCGACTCGTCCTGTGCGCCGTCGGTCACCACGAGCGCGCGGATATCCTCCCCGGTCTCCAGGCCCGCGAGCACGCGGTCGACCTCCTCGCCGACCTGCCGGGTGGCGGCGACCTCGCTGCCATCGACCCCCGTGACGGCGGCAACCTCGACGGCCTCGTCGGCAACCTCCTCGGCGAGGTGGACCCCCTCGAACATGACGTTGACGTCACTGTCCTCGGGGTCGGCCGTGGCCAGGTCGACCGCCGCGTCCCGGACCGCCTCGCGGCCGACGACAGGCGTATCGGCCCCGGTCTTCCGGCCGAGGTCGTTGTCGAGGTCGACACACAACACCAGCAGCATTGTCACGTCCTAGACCACCCCTGGTATATCTGTTTTCGGCCCGAGTTATCACGAGCGCACACGCGTGTGACCCCCGGGGCAGTGCAGCGAGCGTGGCCGGCCCGTCCAGCGCGCGCAGGTCCGGCCGTGACCGTATCCGGCCGACCACACACACGGGCGGCTGAGGCGTTCACGCAGGACCGAGGCGCCTATAACGACGGCGACGGATCTATAGCATATGAGCAACGACGACGCCACCGGGGAGGGCCGGGAGCGCTTTGCCCCGGTGGACGACCAGTACGACCCCGGCGCCGTCGAACCCCGAGTGTTCGACCACTGGGAGGCCGTCGGCGCCTACGAGCGGACCGTCGAGCACCGCAGCGACGGCGAGGACTTCTTCTTCGTCGACGGGCCACCCTACACCTCCGGCGCGGCCCACATGGGCACGACCTGGAACAAGGTGCTCAAGGACCTCTACATCCGGTATCACCGGATGCAGGGCTACGACGTCACCGACCGGCCGGGTTACGACATGCACGGCCTGCCAATCGAGACGAAGGTCGAGGAGCGACTGGGCTTCGAGAACAAGAAGGATATCGAGGAGTTCGGCGAACAGGCGTTCATCGAGGAGTGCAAGACCTTTGCCCAGGAGCAACTGGTAGGGCTACAGGAGGACTTCCAGGATTTCGGGGTCTGGATGGACTGGGACGAGCCCTAC
Source organism: uncultured Halobacteriales archaeon (assembly GCA_964597715.1). Classification (GTDB taxonomy): domain Archaea; phylum Halobacteriota; class Halobacteria; order Halobacteriales; family Haloarculaceae; genus Salinirussus. Next base: position 3,163 of record CAZQZE010000180.1, on the reverse strand, counting down.
CGGACGGTCAGCCCGGAGTACATGGAGGCGGCCTGGTGGGGGTTTTCCCAGGCCCACGACCGCGGCCTCGTCGAACAGGGCAAGCGCTCGATCAACCAGTGTCCCCGGTGTGAGACCGCCATCGCCAACAACGAGGTGGAGTACCACGACGTCGACAAGCCGTCTATCTACGTCCAGTTCCCGCTCCGCGAGGCCTCCGGGGAGGCCTCGGACGGCGCGGGCGGCGACGCCGCGAGCGAGGACCGGGCGGGAAGCCTCGTCGTCTGGACCACCACCCCCTGGACGGTCGTCGCCAACACCTTCGTCGCCGTCGACGGCGACCTGACCTACGTCGGTGTCGACGCCGAGCGGAGCGGCGAGGACGGGGGGACGGAGACCGACCGTCTCTACGTCGCGGAGGCCTGTCTCGAGGAGGTACTGGAGGCGGGTCGCTACGATGACTACGAGGTCGTCGAGGAGGTCACCGGCGAGGAGATGGTCGGCTGGACCTACGACCACCCGCTGGCCGAGGCGGTCCCCGACCACCCCCAGGGGGAGGGTGCAGGCCAGGTCTACACCGCCGACTACGTCGAGGCCGACCGGACGGGGCTCGTTCACAGCGCGCCCGGCCACGGCGAGGAGGACTTCGAGCGCGGGCAGGAGCTGGGTCTGGAGGTGTTCTGCCCCGTCGGCAGCGACGGCCGGTACACTGACGACGCCGGCAAATATGCCGGCACCTTCGTCCGCGACGCCAACGACGACATCATCGCCGACCTGGGTCGGAAGGGGTCGTTGCTGGCCGACGAGGAGACGACCGTCCGCGAGGGACAGTGCTGGCGGTGTAACACCGATATCGTCCGGGTCGTCACCGACCAGTGGTTCATCACAGTCACCGACATCAAGGACGAACTGCTGGCGAACATCGAGGACGCCCAGTGGCACCCGGAGTGGGCCCGGGAGAACCGCTTCCGTGACTTCGTCGAGGAGGCCCCCGACTGGAACGTCTCCCGGCAGCGGTACTGGGGGATCCCGATCCCGATCTGGACCCCCGAGGACTGGAACGGCGGCATGGACGAGGTGGTCGTCGTCAGCGACCGGGCGGAACTCGCCGAGCGAGCCGACCAGGATGTCGACCCCGAAACGGTCGACCTCCACAAGGGGACCGTCGACGAACTGACGATCACCGAGGACGGGACGACCTACACCCGGGTCGGCGACGTCTTCGACGTCTGGCTGGACTCCTCGGTCGCCACCTGGGGGACCATCGGCTACCCGAGCGAGACGGGGGACTTCGAGGAACTGTGGCCCGCGGACCTGATCATCGAGGCCCACGACCAGACCCGCGGGTGGTTCTGGTCACAGCTGGGGATGGGGACGGCCGCCGTCGGGCAAAGCCCCTACGAGGAGGTCCTGATGCACGGCTACGCCAACATGCCCGACGGCCGCGGGATGTCGAAGTCGAAGGACATCCTCGTCGACCCCGGCGAGGTCATCGAGGAGTACGGCCGGGACCCGATGCGGCTGTTCCTGCTGTCGGTGACCCCCCAGGGCGAGGACATGAACTTCTCCTGGGAGGAGACCGAGGAGATGCAGCGGCGGCTGAACATCCTCTGGAACGTCGCCCGGTTCCCGATGCCGTACATGCGCGCGGACGGCTTCGAGCCCAGCGTTGCGGCGGAGTCGCAACGGCACGGAGGCGGCGAGGCCGCCGACGGGACGTCCCTGTCGGACGTCGAGGCGGACCTCGAACTCGTCGACGAGTGGGTGCTCTCCCGGCTCCAGTCCGTGGAGGCGACGATGACCGACCACATGGAGGCCTTCGAGAATCACAAGGCCGTCGAGGCGCTGCTCGACTTCGTCGTCGAGGACGTCTCCCGGTTTTATATCCAGGTCGTCCGCGAGCGGATGTGGGAGGCCGACGACTCCGCGAGCAAGCGGGCGGCCTACGTCACCCTCTACCGGGTGCTCGAGGAGGTTACCGCCCTGTTCGCCCCCTTCGCGCCCTTCGTCGCCGAGGCGGTCTACGACGCGCTGACCGGCGAGACCGGCCACCCGACCGTGCACATGTCTGACTGGCCCGACCCCGACGAGCGCCTGCGCGACCCCGGGCTCGAGGGTGAGGTCGAGGTCGTCCGGGCTGTCGAGGAGGCAGGGTCGAACGCCCGCCAGCAGGCCGAGCGCAAGCTGCGCTGGCCCGTGTCCCGCGTGGTCGTCGACGTCGACAGCGAGGACGTGGCGGCGGCCGTCGAGACACGAGCCGACCTGGTCGCCGACCGGCTCAACGCCCGCCGGGTCGAGGTGCTCGGCCCCGACGAGGAGTGGGGGGAGTTGCGCTACTCCGCGGTGGCGGACATGAGCGAACTCGGGCCGGCACTCGGCGACGACGCCGGCCGGGTGATGGGGGCGCTGAACGAGGCCCGTGTCGAGGAGCCGACCCTCGACGCCCTGAAGTCTGCCGTTGACGAGGCGTTAGACGGGGCGAGCGGGCAGAGTACACGAGCCGCCGAACTGACCGACGAGATGGTCGAGTTCCGCCGCGAGACACCCCCGGAGGTTGCGGGTGTCGAGTTTGCCGCCGGCGGAGGCGGGGGGGTCGTCTACGTCGACACCGCACTGACCGAGGACATCGAGAGTGAGGGGTACGCCCGCGAGGTGGTCCGCCGGGTCCAGGAGATGCGCAAGGACCTCGACCTCGATATCGAGACGGAGATCCGGCTCGACCTGGCCATCGGCGACGACCGGGTCGCCGGGCTGGTCGAGCGCCACACCGACTATCTCGAGGAGGAGGTCCGGGCCGGCGACCGTGGGCCCGTCGAGAACGGTCACCGCAGGACCTGGGACGTGGAGGGTGTCGAGGTCGAGATCGGGGTCGAGCCGCGCGGGGCCGGCCGGCAGGAGGCCTCGGGTCAGGCAAGCGGCGAGTGACGACGGAGGGGGCAGCCCGACGACGGTCGCCCGGCCGTGTGGGCTGCCAGACGTGTGACAACGCTTATTCGGTTCGGTACGGTTAGGAGGGGCAAGAGAGCCCTCGCGACTATGGAAGAGAGTGTCTCGGGATTCAAAACCCGCGGTGACTGGATGGCGATTGTCGAACACGGCGAGCGCATCACGCGCGCTCTGCGGGAGGCCGCCGACGAGGAGGAGGTCGACCTCGGGGGCGCCCTCGAGGAGTTCGACGAGTGGC
>CAZQZE010000179.1:0-5218 GCA_964597715.1 uncultured Halobacteriales archaeon | reverse complement strand
CGTCGGCGTGCATACAGACCAGCACCTCCGCGCAGTCGCTCGTGGCGGCCTCGACCGCACAGACCGCGTTCATCACGTTGTCCGAGGAGGGCCGGTCCGCCGAGCGCTGGCTCCCGGTGAACACCACCGGAACGGGGGTGTCGAGCATGAACGCCAGCGCGGAGGCGGTGAACTGCATCGTGTCGGTGCCGTGCATCACGACGACGCCGTCGGCGCCGGCCGCTATCTCCTCGTGAACGGCGTGAGCCAACTCCTGCCAGACGTCGGGGGTCATGTTCTCCGAGAGGATGTTCGCCACGACACGGCCCCGGTAGTTGGCCAGCCCCGCGAGCTCGGGGACCGCGCGGAGGACGTCCTCGGCGTCGAACTGTGCGGTGACGGCGCCGGTCCGGTAGTCGACCGTCGAGGCGATGGTCCCCCCGGTGGAGATCAGCGAGACGGTCGGAAGCCCGTCGTCGAACTCGACCGCCGACTCGCGCTCGGTTTCGCCGGCTTCGATGTCGTAGACACCGGATTCGAGCACCTCGAGGGTCGCCGCCTCCCGGTCGACGCCGACGTTGTAGCCGCTGTCGCGTTTCACCACGATGTGCTCGGGGGTCGAGGATGGGAGGACGACGCCCTCGAAGCTGTCGCCCCCGCGCTCGACGCGGACCCTGTCGCCGGTATTCATAGCCTCCGGTTCGGGAAGGGTCGACTTGAACCCGGCGTTCGGACGGGCGGGGGTGCCGGCGGCCGGCGGGCACACACCCCTACTCGGGGAGTCGCCAGCCCTCGCTGTCCTCGATAACAACCTCCTGCTCGGCGAGTTCGGCCAGGACCTGTTCGACGACCCGTGGCGGAGCCTCGACCCGGCGGCTCACAGCCTCGGTGTCGCCGGGCTCGTCGGCGAGTGCCCGCAAAACCGCCGTCACCAGCCGGGGGTCACCCTCCTCGACCGCCTCGGCGATCCGCTCACGGAGGTCGGTAACCCGCCCCTGTGCCCACCGCTGTGCCATCGACAGCTCGTCCTCGAGGCGTTCGAGGCGGCGGAGTTTGCGGGCCATCTCCGAGAGCCCCTCGGCCTCGCTCAACCCACTGTCACCGTCGCTACTGTCGGTTTCGTCACCACTGTCGCGGCCGACCTCGATGCTCAGGTAGCGCCACCGGGTCATATCCAGCCCCGAGCTGGCCGGGTAGGCGCTCTTTGTCCCGAAGTCGTACGGCGAGACGCTCACCTCGAGTCGCAGTGCCCGCGAGATGGAGAAGTACTTCCGGCGTTTCTGGTCGACCCGGCTCTCGACCAGCCCGGCCTCCTCGAGCTTCCCGAGGTGGTCGATGACCGCCTTCGGGCTCACCCCGAGATACTCGCTTATCTCGGTCACATAACAGGGTTTCCGGGCGAGCAACCGGAGGATCCGCCGCCGGTTTGCGTTCCCGAGGAGGTCGAGCAACTCGGCGGAGTCCATTTACCAAACGTAAGCGATAACAATACAAGAAGCTGTTGTCGCGGCGGACCCGACAGACGCGACCGTTCGGGCTGCTCACGGCTTACATCGCCGGAGACAAATACCCAACGCGCGGCTGGGGTTACCCGTCCCCCGGACCACCGGAGTTCCCCGGGCTGTCGGAGCTACCGGACCCTGCGCCCCCGGAGTCGTTCGAGTCGCCCGAGCCACCGGAGTTACCGGCGTTCCCCTTGTCCTGGTCGCTGTCCTGGTCGTTACCCTGCCCGCCGCTACGGTCGTCCGGCGGCCCATCGCTACCCGGGTCGTCGGCCCCGTTCCCCGACCCGGTGGCGTTGCCCGGTGAGTCCGGGCCCCCCTCACCTGCGGGGCCGCCGGTTCCATTGTTAGGGGGCCCGCGGGTGCCGTCCTCCGGCGGACCGACACCCGGCGGCGGCCCGCGCCCGACATCGGTGATGTTACGCGCCAGCGCGGCCACCTCGGGGCCGGTCAGATTCGCCGCCCGGTCGCGGAGCCGGTCGAGTCGCGCGGTGTTCACCCCAGCCTGCTGGGCTGTCTCGTTGGCCTCGCTGATGGCGGTCCGGACGGCGTCGAGCTGTGCCCGGACGGCGCTGGCCCGGGCAGTGTATGCCACCTCAGGAATTCCCCCGCGCTCGCGGGCGGCGGCGAGCCTCGCGGAGCGGTTCTGGAGCCGGTCGAGCCGGTCTTCGAGCGCCGCAGCGCGGCTCTCGACCGCCCGCCCGGGCTGTGCCGAGCGGTTGACCGACGCCTGCCAGACGCCCGACTCGACGGAGCTGTCCGTGCTTGCGGCGCTTGCCTGCATGAACGAGGCCACCTGTGTGCCGAACGAGCCGTTGACGGTCCGGTTGTCGGCAGTGTCCTCCGCCGGTCCGTCGTCCGCGGTTCCGTTGTCCCCGGCCTGTGGGACCGGCCCGACCGGCGCCAACGCCGCGACCGGAGCGACCACAGTCACCCCCACGGCCGCGAGGACGGCCGCGACCACGACCCACCGACTGGTGTTCATACACACGATTGGTCGCTCCCCCACTTAAAAACGGTCGCCCGTTCGGACCGTTTATTTCTGCCGAGCCGGGCCGAAATCGGCCGAGAGCGTTCACGAACCGTGCTGAGACTGTCGGCTGTGACGGGGCGGCCCGGAGAGCGCCGGCCTCCCGTCCCGTCGGCTCTGACAGTATTTGGGTTGGCGACAAGAGCTAAGTATGGGGTACGATAACAGTGCACTACCCGAATGTTTGAACAGTTCTCCAGCGGCTACTATCTGGGCCGACTGTACGTCGAACCCGGCGAGGGTGACCCGGGGATGTGCCACAGACAGCACGCGCAGGTGACCGAACACCTCTACGACACGAACGTCCCGCCGGTGATGAAACTCGGCCGGACACACTTTGCCGTCGGGGGCGAGACAGGTGTCCCGGCCGACACCCTGGCCCTCCCCCCGGAACTACTCGCGGAGGAGGGGGTCACGAACCCGCCGACGCTGACGGAGGTCTTTCTCGCGAAGGGCGACCGGGCTGCCCAACTGCTGACGCTGACTGACTCCCCCGCTGTTTAAGCCCCTTGACGCCCCGGCTCCGGGTGATGCTCGACGACCTGCTGGGCCGCACGGCGCTGAAAGACCGGATCGCCGACCTCGAAGCCGAGAACGCCGACTGCCAGGCGCAACTCGAGGCCGAGCAGGAGCGGCGCGCCGAGGCCGCCACCGCCCGCCAGGAGGCCGAGCGGACGGTCAACCGGCTGGAGGACCGGGTTACGGAGCTCGAGGACCGTGTCCGGCGGCTCCAGGACGGCGAGACAGAGCTGGCATTCCGTGCCGAGGCGAGCCTGCGGGGCGACCGCCTCGAGGAGGCGCTCGCGCGACTGGAGTGCCTCGAGACCGGCCCCGAAGGTGTCCTGACAGCGATGGTCGCCGACGGGCGCGACGTGCCCGACGCCGTCCGCCGGGCGCTCGGCGAGCGGGCGGCGCTGGTCTCACGGGCTGCCCCCTGCCTGGTCGTGGCCGACGACATGGGGCTGGTGGGTGCCTGTCTCTCGACGCCGGTGGCCCCCGACCCGTTCGTCGAGTGGGGCCGGCGCGTCCGCCTGAGCCGCGAGTGGCTCCGGCCCGGCGGCGAGTACACCCTCGCGCTCGTCCGCTCGGACCTGTTTGCGATGGGCGTCTACGAGGACGGCGAGCGGACCGCCTTCCACGGGTTCGACGAGGACATCAAGAGCCAGCACTCGAAGGGCGGCTTCTCGCAGGCCCGCTTCGAGCGGCTGCGTGACGAGCAGGTCGAGAGCCACATCCAGCGGTGTCGGGCGGCGCTCGTGGAGCGGCCTGTCGACCGGCTCTACCTGGTCGGCGAGCGGTCGGTGTTCGGGTCGCTGGCCGACCTGGCGACGGTGACGGCGACGGTCGACGCGACCGGTGACCCCGAGCCCGCACTCGCCGACGCCGCCGAGGAGTTCTGGACGGTTCAGGTCCGGAGCGTCTGAGCCGCGAACCCGGCGAGCACGACCGCCGCGAGCACGAGCACTACAGGTGTGAACCCGGGTGAGCCGCCGCCGGTCGTCGAGGTATCGCCGGACGAGCCACTGGCGGGCGTCGCGGTCGGCGAGGCGCCGGGCTGTGTGGTGGAGGGGTCGGCCCCCGGTGTCGCCGCAGGTTGGTCAAACGTGGTCACGTTTCGGACGCTGGTGGCGGTGACCTCGGCGGGGAGCCGGCCGGCCGCGAGCGCGACCCGGAGCCGGACGGCGGGGCCAGCCCTCTCCGTCGCAACCGCGAACCCGCGGCTGCCGGTGAAGTTCCCGGCCGCGACAACCTCGGCGAACCGCGGTGTGATACCCGCGGTGTTGACCACCGACCCGTCCAGCCGGACGACCAGGCAGTAGCCGGACCGGGTGCCCTCCTCACAGCCGTCCGGGTTGGCGGTGTGGTTCAGCCGGACCAGCGTGGCCGACATGGTTGCGGCCCCGTCAGGTGTGAGATAGACCGGGACGACGACCGCGCCGGACCCTGCCCGGAGGCTCCCGACCCTGCGGACGTCGCTGTTGTCGAACAGCACGGCGCCGCTGCCCTCGGGTGTGCTGGCGGTGACGGTGACGTTGCCCCCCTGGAGGAGCAGGTCGACGACGGCCGGCGGGGCGGCCGGGCGGACCTCGACGAGCACCCCGTCGTCGGTGGTCCGGACAGTCCCGTTGTAGCCCGGGGAACCGGCGAGCCGAGCCTCGACCACCTCGACGGCGCGCCGGCGCTCGCTGTCGGCCGGTGAGCCGACGAAGCTGGCCTCGATGACCGTCCCGTTCGTCCCGTTTTCGGCGGGGGCGGTTGGCGTCGGTGTCGCCGTCTGCGCACCGACAGGGGTGACGACCGCCACCGAGAGCACGAGGGCACCGACGGCAGCGAGGACGACGACCGAGAGGGCGAGCCTCCGTTCCATACCGCTCGGTCTCCGGAGCGGCGTAAGTATCCGGCGACACCGGACGCCGACGGTCGGTCACCGTGCCCGGGAGTCCCGCGTCCCGGCTGCCCTCCCCGGCGCCGGTATGCTGCCGGACGGGCTGTTGGCGTCGGCCGAGGATTCTCAAGGTTCAAGACGGACACCACCCCATGGTTGGCATGGACACCACGAAGGTCGAGTGGCGGGAGTGGGGGGCCGACGCCTTCGAGGCCGCGGCCCGGCGGAGCCAGCCGGTCCTGCTCGCGTTGGTGGCGCCGTGGTCGGCCGAGTGTCGCGAGATGGACGCGACCACCTACAGCGAGCCCCGCATCGCCGCCA
>CAZQZE010000178.1:0-5260 GCA_964597715.1 uncultured Halobacteriales archaeon | reverse complement strand
TCGGCATGAAAGGCGCCGTCGTCGTCGGCACCGACTACCCCACCGCCGGCGGCGGGGGTGGCGGGGGCGGCGAGCCACGGGCGCTCCCGGACGGTGCGAAGACCCTCGGGGTCGCGACGGGCTTTGTGATGGTCGCGACGCTCGGACTGGCCTACTTCTTCATGAAATACGGCGGGGACTACGGCGAGTTCGAGTAACCCGCGGGCTGCGGCCCGCGTTACACCGAGTCCGGCGCCGCGTGAATCGTGAGGGTGATCTCCCGGGACTCACCTTCGAGGTCGGTGACGATCCGGTGAACGACCCGCTCGGCCTCGCTTTTGACCTTTGGCTTCACGCGGTCGATGAGCCAGTCCAGCGAGACAAACCTGGGGAGGTCGACCAGCCGCTCGTCGGCGGATTCGGGCGCGAACTCGACGTACAGCCGGACCCGGGAGGCCTCCTCGACCCCGTCCGGGGCGGCCTCGGGTTCGGGGTCGACCTGCCAGTGCCCGCGGGCGTCAAGGTCCTTCACGAGCCGCCAGTTGATCCGCTGCGGTGGGTCGATGTCGGTCACCTCCGAGACCGCGGTGTAGGAGAGCCGCCACCACGCGAAGGTGAGGTCGTAGTTCGTGCCGGTACCGCCGTCGCCGCGCTGGTCTACCTCCCGGAGGTGCTTGGAGTACTTTGCGTATCGCGGGAAGTCCAGGAGGAACTCGTACACCTCCGCCGGCGGCAGGTAGACGACGGTACTGACCTCGATACTGTCCACACACGTAGTTCGGTCGCCAGCACGTAAGCCTCACGCCCTGCCCGTGCGTCGGCGGTGGCTGTGGTATCGGCCGCGTCCCGGTCGGACCCCGGAACAGTTTACATACCGGGCGGGCCAAACGCGGGTGTGCTGGAAGGAGTCAACGTCGCACTCGGGGTCGCGGGCTCGATTGCGGCGGTCAAGACCGTCGAACTCGCCCACGAACTCCGCCGGCAAGGGGCGGTCGTCCGGGGGGTGATGACCCCCGCAGCCGAGGGGATCATCCACCCCTGGGCGCTGGAGTTCGCCACCGAAAACGACGTGATCACCGAGATTACCGGGCGGGTCGAACACGTCGAACTCTGTGGCCGGGAAGGGTGGGCTGACGTCCTGCTCGTCGCGCCGGCGACCGCCAACACGGTAGGGAAGATGGCCGCCGCCGTCGACGACACGCCGGTCACCACCTGCGCGACGACGGCCTTTGGCGCCGGCCTCCCGGTCGTGGTGGTACCGGCGATGCACGAGCCGATGTACGACCACCCCGGTGTGCTGGACGCGCTGGACCGGCTGGCGGAGTGGGATGTCGACTTTGTCGACCCCCGGGTCGAGGAGGGAAAGGCGAAGATCGCGGCCGAGGAGGCCATCGTCACGGGGGTTGCCCGGGCGACGGCCGCGGACACACTCGCCGGCGAGACGGTGGTCGTCACCAGCGGGGCGACCACCGAGTCGGTCGACCCTATCCGGACGCTCTCGAACCGCGCCTCGGGCAGGACCGGCCGGGCGGTCGCCCGGGCCTGCTACGCCCGCGGCGCGACAGTGGTGCTCGTCCACGACGGGCCCGACGTCCCGTGGGCGGAGACCGAACAGGTCGAGAGCGCCGCCGAGATGCTCGCGGCCGTCGAGGACCACACCCCCGGCGCGGACGCGCTGGTCTCGGCGGCGGCTATCTCCGATTACACCGTCGACACCGCGGGCGAGAAGCTACGCTCGGGCCGGGAGCTGACACTGGAGCTAGAGCCGACACCGAAGCTGATCGACACCGTCCGCGAGCGCAACCCTGACCTGCCGATTGTCGGCTTCAAGGCCGAGACCGGCAGCGACGACGAGACAGTCGTCCAGCGGGCCCGCGAGACGATGGAACGGGTCGGCCTAGCCTTTGTCGTCGGCAACGACGCGAGCGTGATGGGGGAGGAGCGGACGCGGGCGCTGCTGGTCGACACCGACGGGGTCGAGCCCGTCGAGGGGTCGAAAACCGACCTGGGTGCCCGGGTGGCGGACCGGCTGGCCGGTGTCCTGGGGTGACCGCCGGAGCGTTTATCAGACATACCGGCTAGCCGACAGACAGAGCGTGTCCCGAACCGTCCACGGCCACCGGGACTGCGGGCGGCGGGAGCGCGGCGTGGAGGGACCGCCGTGAGCCCCGGTCTGCGGCGCGAGAGCCGGTCGGTCAGCCCGGTCATCGGCGCCGTGTTGATGATCGCTGTAACGGTCGTGCTCGCGGCCACAGCCGCCGCGTTCGTCTTCGGGTTCGGCGACCGGGTCAATACCACCGCGCCACAGGCGGGCTTCTCGACGAAGTACACCGACAGCCCCGAGCGGTCGACCGACAGTTGGGGTCACTCGTACGGGGGCGACTTCGACAACGACGGGACCGACGAGGCCGGGGAGCTCGACGTCGAGTTCACCAGCGGCGAGGGGGTCGACGCCGAGCGGGTCAGCGTCAGCTATCCCGGCGGGACAAACGAGACAACGGCGGGGACGGATATCGACAGCAACGGGGACGGCGAGTTGGACGCGGGCGACAGCCTCAGGCTCGCGGTCGCGCCCGGCGACACGGTCCGGGTCGTCTGGACCGCGCCCGGCGGCGGGCGGACCGCGACGCTGACGGCCGTGGACGTGCCGGGCTGAGCGAAACGGACACGGCGTGTGACGGGCACGGCCGGACGCGAGGACCGGGGTCACCCTTTTATACGCGGGTCGTTTCGGGCCGAGCAATGGAGTGGTCGCGGGTTGCGGTCTACGCGACAGTCGCGGTCATCGTCGTGGTGAGCGTCGCCAGCGGGCCGCTGGTCGGCGCCGTCACCGTCCCGGAGGGTGGGGTCTCGGGACCGGACCCCGGCACCGGCAACGCGACGGTTTCGGTGGTCTCGGTGCCCGACCGGGTCACGCTCGAACCCGGGGCGTACGACACTGACGTCTACTATCTGGAGGTGCCCGACGCCGTCGTCGACGTCTCCGCGGCGACCGGCAAGCCCGTGCTTACCTACTCGTTGAGCGTGCCGGAACTGCGGAGTCGGTCGTCGGTCTTCTTTCTCCAACCTGGCGAGCGAGGCCGACAGAAACTCCCGATGGAGCGGCTGAGCGTCGACCCCGCGGCGGTCGACCAGGAGCGGTACGCCGGTGAACTCCGGCTGGTGTTGCGCGGGTCCGGCAAGGAGGTGACACTGTACAGCGAGCCGGTCGTCGTCGAGGTAGGGGGGTGAGCCGACGAGGCCGGTGAGACAGGTTTTTGCCCGGCCTGGCAGTACCGCAGGCATGGACCGGCTCGCGGGCTCGCTGCGGGAGGCGCCGATCGTCGAGAAGGAGGGATACCACTACTTTATTCACCCGGTCAGTGACGGTGTCCCGAAGCTCGACCCCAGACTGCTGCGGGAGATCGTCGTCCGGATCGTCCGCAAGGCCGACATCGACGGCGTGGACAAGATCATCGCCCCGGAGGCGATGGGGATTCACATCTCCACGGCGGTCTCGCTGCTGACCGATATCCCCGTCGTCGTCGCCCGCAAGCGGGAGTACGGGCTCGAGGACGAGGTCGCGCTCTCGAAGGCGACGGGCTACGAGGAGTCGGAGATGTTCATCAACGACGTCGCCACGGGCGACCGTGTGGTCGTTATCGACGACGTGCTCTCGACGGGCGGGACGCTGGCCGCCCTGCTGGACGCGCTCGACGGGATCGGCGCAGAGGTCGTCGACACCGTCGCCGTGATCAAGAAAGTCGGCGGCGAGAACGCCATCGACGAGGCCGACTACCGCGTGAAGACGCTGATCAACGTCGACGTCCAGGACGGCGAGGTCGTCATCGTCGACGAACAGGGCGACGACTGACCAGCGACAACGGCGGCCCACAGGTTCCGACCACAACCGATTAGTTGGTGGTACAACTATCGAATCTCGTGCGCACTCTCGTCACAGGTGCGAGTCGGGGGATCGGCCGAGCAGCGGCGCTGTGGCTGGCCGGCGAGCACGACGTCGCGGTCGGGTACAACGAGTCGAGCGAGGCCGCCGAGACGGTCGCCGAGGCGGCCCGCGAGCGCGGGGCAACCGCGACGGCCGTACAGGGTGACGTCCGCGACGCCACCGCGGCCGCGGGGATAGTCGAGTCGGCGGTCGACGGGCTGGGCGGGCTAGACGCTGTCGTGAACAGCGCCGGTATCGTCGCACCGGCCCGGACCCCCGAACTGGACGACGACCGCTTCGAGCGGGTCGTACAGACGAACCTGACGGGCGCGTTCTACGTCACCCGCGCGGCTGTGGAGTATCTCGACCCCGGCGGCGACGTCGTGTTCGTCTCCTCGGTCGGCGGCACCGCCGGCACTGTCGACGCCAGTTACGCGGCGAGCAAGGCCGGCCTGCACGGGCTGACCCGGGCGCTCGCCCGCGAGTACGGGAGCGAGGGGGTCCAGGTCAACGCGGTCGCGCCCGGCCCCGTCGAGACGGACATGAACGACGAGATCCTGGCGTATCTGGAGTCGGTCGACTTCCGGGGCCACGAGGACGTCGACACCCACCTCCCACAGTACGCCTGTGAGCCGGAGACGGTCGCCCACACCGTCGAGTACCTGCTGGAGAACGACTACATACAGGGCGAGGTGGTCAACGTCAACGGCGGGATGCAGTTCCGGTAGTGGGTGGGCGGTCCCCGGCGTGGGGGGTCACCTGGTTGCTCAACTGCCCCGGTGCTCCTGTCGATGGGGGTGGTGGTGCCGTGTCACCGGGCCGGTCCGACAGCAAAGGAGGGGTCGACATCCTCGGTCGGGACGGGTTATGAGTTAGTTGTAGTAGGTAGTTATAAGCCGGCCCAGCGACACACGTTCCGTGAGATGTCATTCAGCGACCAACTGCTCGAGGACGGCGCGGAGACCTGGGAGGCACAGAAAACCCACCCGTTCGTCGTCGAACTCGCCGAGGGGACGCTGGACGAGGCGGCCTTTCGCCACTGGGTGAAACAGGACTACCGGTACCTGCTCGACTACGCCCGGGTGTTCGCGCTCGCGGGCACGAAGGCGCGCACCGAGTCGGCGATGACCGGGCTGATGGAGGTCGCCCACACCGTCCTCGACAGCGAGATGGACCTGCACCGCGACGTTGCCGCCGAGTGGGGCCTCTCCCCCGCGGACCTGGAGGCCGTCCGGAAGGCGCCGACCTGTGTCGCCTACACCAACTTCCTGGTCCGGACGGCCTACGAGGGCTCGTTTCCGGAGGTGGTCGCGGCGGTCTACCCCTGTGGCCAGGGGTACCTGGATATCGCCGACC
>CAZQZE010000177.1:0-5304 GCA_964597715.1 uncultured Halobacteriales archaeon | reverse complement strand
GACGAACGGACGTGAGGAGCAAAGCGTGTCGCCGGGCGCGATTTGAACTGCGTGAGACGAACGGAGTGAGTCTCGCAGTTGGGTTCAAATCCGCCCCGGCCCATCCTGCGAGGAACAGACATAATTCTGGTTAGCCTCGACAGGTCAACGCCCTCCGTCGACTGTGACACTGGCCGGATAGAGTGGCCGACCGATACTATTTGAAGACCGCCAGCCACCTCGTTGCAGACCCCGTCATGCCAACCCGGGGAGTGTATACTCCAGAGACACCGTGCTCCCGTCAATCGTTATCGCTGTCCGGAGTCGCGCTTGGACAGGTGGTATTCTCTCAGTCCACTCGCACCTGCAGTCGTCTGGGCGTCTCTCAGCAGTAGGTACAGACCGACCGGAGCAACCGGGACCTCCTATACCCGACCCCCGGAGAGACACGAATACAGACCACGGGTTCGCGACCACTATTACGTCGGGCGTAACGCGGGCCATCACGCGACCCGTAATCCTGTCTGAAATCGTACATACCTATTCATATCCCCCGTGTCTCTGAAGAGATGGACATCTGTCCACGAACACCAATGGCACAACCCGACTCATCCAGTCTGGCAGAAGTATTGGACCGCGTGCTCGACAAGGGCATTGTCGTCGACGTCTTCGCCCGTGTCTCGCTCGTCGGGATCGAGATCCTGACCGTCGAGGCCCGCGTCGTCGCGTCCTCGGTCGACACGTTCCTCCACTACGCCGAGGAGATCGCAAAAATCGAGCAAGCCGAAATGACCGCCACCGCGGCCGAAGCACCGGCGGACGCACCGACGCCCTAACGCGCCGGCGCGCTCCCGTCACACAGTCCTCTCCGTGCCGGTTTCGGCACGCGGGCGAGGGGCTCGTGAGCCGTGCCCCACCGTCCCGTGACACCGTCTCTCGCGGAGCCCTCTTCCGATTCCAGCCCCTCTATTAGAGTGTGATATCACCCCCACTTAGCCGGAGGTGGCGGTAGCGTTGGCCACCCGTGTCCCGACTCGATTAGCCCGCCTGTCACCCCCGGCGCGGTATCGTGACGCCGCCCTGTTCGTCCTCCTGGCTGGCCTGTTCGGTGCAACCTTTGTCGCGGTCAAGACCGGGCTACGCGAGTTGCCGCCGTTGCTGTTCGCCAGTTTTCGCTTCGATATCGGGGCAGCCGCGTTGCTGGGCTATATCGCCCTCACACGGGCGCGGTCGACGTGGCTTCCGCGGACGCGGAGCGACCTGCTCGGTATCGGTGTTGCCGGCCTGTTCCTGGTGGCGCTGAACAACGGGTTGCTGTTTCTGGGCCAGGAGAGCACCACGCCCGCGATGGCATCGGTCATGTACGGCCTGAACCCCGTGCTGGCGCCGGTGTTTGCCTGGTGGTTGCTCGGTGACCGTCTCTCCCGGGTCGGCGCGCTCGGCATCGGTGTCGCGCTAGCCGGTGTCGTCGTTATCGTCCAGCCGTCGCCAGCCACGCTCACCAGTGGGGGGACGGTCGGCCAAGTGCTCGTCCTCGGAGCGGCGCTAGCGGTTGCGCTGGGAAGCGTGCTCCTGCGGCGGCTCAGCCCCGAGATGCACAGCCTCCCGCTGACGGCGTGGGCGATGGCGCTCGGCGCAGTGCTCCTCCACGGTATCAGCCTCGGAGCCGGGGAGACCCCTGCGAGTGTCCTCGGAATCGGCCCGGCGACAATCGCCAGCCTGCTCGTCGTTGGTATCCCGTCAACGGCGGTTGCGTACGCGATCCACTTCGGACTGCTGGAGCGACTGGGCCCCGTGCGGGCGAATCTCGTCGCGTACGTCGTGCCCGTATTTGCCGCGCTACTGGGCTGGCTCCTGCTCGGTACGGGTATCTCTGCCCTCACTGTCGCGGGCTTTCTGGTAGTTGTGGCCGGTTTCGCGCTGGTGGAACGGGACACGTTGCGCCGCGAGGTCTGCCGGCTCCGGCGACAGCGGCTCCCCGAGTCTCGCTCGGAACAGGCGGCCGAGACGCTATACCCCTGTGACGATTAGGTGAGACGGGCCGGGTGCCCGGACCGCACCGCGCCGTGGGCCAGTGTGTCACACCGAGGACAAGACATCCCCTCGTACCGGTACTGTTTATTCTGCTCGACACATGATAGCTGTATGGCGTCATCGCTTGGTTTTCACTCACTCGACGAGGAGCGGGCAGTGTCGCTCGCCGTGACGGGGTCGGTACCCGAGTGGCTGACCGGGAGTCTCGTTCGGAATGGCCCGGGGCGTTTCGACCTCCCCGACGGGGACAGTGTCGACCACTGGTTCGACGGGCTGGCGATGTGCTACCGGTTCACATTCGACCCTGGCAACGGGGGAAACGGCCCTGTCGGTGACGCCGGCGACACGGACGCGGTCCACTACCGGAACGCATTTCTCGAAACGGAGGCGTACGAGCAGGCACAAGCCGGCGAGTTTGACGGCGGATTCGCGACCGGCGAGACGACGCTCCGTGACCGACTCGCGGGTCTGTTCGCCGACCCGTACGACAACACCAATATTGTCGTCGAACGCGTGGGCGAGCGGTATCTCGCGCTGACCGAGTCGCCGCGTGCGGTCGTCGTGGACCCGAACACGCTCGCCGTCGAGGGTCACAGCCAGTACGATGGGCCGGCCCCCAGCGGACAGTTGGCGTGTGCTCACCTGAAGCGAGACCCCGCGACAGGGACCCTGTTCAACGTCGAAACGGAGTTTGGTCGCACCAGCACCTACCACGTCCACGCGCTGACCGGAGCCGGCGAGCGGCGCCACATCGGTAGCGTCGAAACGGACGCACCGGCGTACATGCACAGTTTTGCCCTGACACAGCGTTACGTCGTACTCACCGAGTTTCCGCTCCGGGTGAACCCGCTGAGCTTCGTGAAACCCGGGCGACAGGGGCCGTTTATCGAGCGCTTCGAGTGGCAGCCGGACCGCGGGACGCGGGTCGTCGTCGTCGAACGAGCCACGGGTGACATCGTCGCCGAACCGGTCACCGACGCCGTGTTTGGCTTCCATCACGTCAACGCGTTCGAGCGTGACGGCGGCACCGAGGTCGTATTCGACTTGGAGACGATTCCGGACGCCACGGCGATCACCGAACTCTCGCTCGACAGCCTCCGGGGTGGGGAGCTCGATGCCATCTCGGGGCGGCTCGAACGGTTTACCGTCGACCTCGACTCACCGTCAGAACCCAGTCGCTACGGGACCGGCAACGCGAGCGTGAGCCGGGAGATGCTGTACGACGACGGCACCGCACTGCCGACGGTCTCGCCGGCCCGGTGGTGTGAGCAACACCGATACGTGTACGCGATGAGCATGGACCAGCCGGCAACCGGGTGGGCGACCGGCGTCATGAAGTACGACACAGAGAGCGGCGAGGTAGCCGAGTTCGAGGCGGGTGGAGCGTACTTTGGCGAGCCAATCTTTGTTCCCGGGCCGGGCGACGCCGCGGACGCAGGGGTCGTTCTGACCGTCGCGCTGGACACTGCGGCGGGTCACTCGCGTCTGGTCGTGTTGGACGGCGAGCAGTTCGAGGAACGGGCACGGGTGGAGCTCCCGCACGCAATCCCGTTTGACTTTCACGGCCGGTACTTTCCGGAGCTACGGGCGCGGCAAGCAGGCTGAGTCGGCCCGGGCCACACCGTAGCGGACATTCCACCGGGCGATGTGGTGTTGACCGTATCAACAGGCCACAGAGCGGGCGGACCGGGTCGGGTCTCCGCCGACCTCGACACTGCCGGCGAGACACCCCTCGCTCACGGTGACGGGTGGCCTGCGAGACAGCGCCCGAAGCCGGTCCTGCCGGTCACGGCGGAGCGACGATTATCACACACCGCGGCATCTGTCGCTCGTCCACAAGCCTATATCGGCTCGCGCACAGGGGTTAGCATGGTCAACTTAGGACCCGATGACCCGGTTAACGACAGTGATATTACCCCAGGTGCCGACCTCGCCGGCGCCGACCTCAGGCAGGCCGACCTCACGAAAGCCGACCTCCACGGTGCCACCCTCACACAAGCTGACCTCCGCGGCGCCGACCTCAGACAGGCCACCCTCCGCGGTGCCTCCCTGCCTGGCGCCGACCTCAGGCAGGCCGACCTCACGAAAGCCGACCTTCGTGGCGCCGATATGCGCCACGCGAACGTGTTGGCAGCACGGTTAGATAGCGTAGAGATCGAACAGGCGGCGGGGGAGTACGCGACGCTCTCCGAGATCAAACGAAAGGGGGCTGTCCGTGAGAACGTCTGACCACCGCCGGCAGTTTGTCGCAGATGACGCCGGGCTGGCACGTCTACCCACGTCGCGCGGTCTCACAACGATTGAGGCGTGACGAAACTCCCTGTGAGATACGGGCGACGAGCGGGCCAAAGCCGGTGACACAGCCATCGTCTCAGAGGGACGCTTTAGTCGTGGATATAGGCGCCTTTGTCCTTATTGGCGGGGTGCTGCTTGCGCTGTTGGTGCTGTTGTTCCGGATGCGTTGAGAGGGGCGACGTATCACCTCGCTTGACGTGCGCCCGCTTTCCGAGCGTTCGCTGGGGATAGTCTCGCCGTCCGGTGGTTCGCCGTAGTGCCACATCTCCGCCTCCCGTATATTACCCGCAAGTGTAGTACCAGAATCGGGGAGGCGCCACCACCCCTACCCCGACGCTGTCTTGCGGTTTGTTTCAAACTTATACAAAATCTGACTGGACAAAAACGGCGAACGTGTCAGGTTGTTAGACGAGTTTTAGCCAAGTTTTACATGAACTGTGACAGCTGGAGCGAGTCGTAGCGGTCATACTCTTCCGCCAGTTGACGCCCGAGCCGACGGAGGTCGCCGAGCGGGAGGTACCAGTTTTCCTCGTCGTTGAGGTTGAACTTCGGACGGAGCTGTACGTCGTGGGACCGTGCCAACGCTGGCAGCATTTCCTGGAGGAACTGCTTGAACCAGACGAACTCGACGTTGGTCATCCGACCCGTGCTCTGGAGTTGGACTGTCGGGGCAATTCCGTTCCCGTGTTTGGCGTCGTGACAGCGACGGCAGAGGCTCAGCAGGTTCGAGAGTTGGTCCGAACCGCCAGCGCCTCGAGGAACCCCGTGATCCGCGTCCAATTTGTCAACGTGGGTCTGCTGGCCGAGACAGTTGACGCACTGCCGACGGTCCCGCTCATGGACCGCCTGCTTCCGCTGGTGAGATGGGTCGTGCTGATTATCTTCGGACTGTTCGTTCGCGTCGTCGGGAGTTCGGTCGTGCTTACTCATGGATGGCTCTTTCCGTGCCACCGACCGCGCTCAGCCCGAACAGTCATATCCACCCTCAACGTAGGT
>CAZQZE010000176.1:0-5332 GCA_964597715.1 uncultured Halobacteriales archaeon | reverse complement strand
TGTCGGCGGTCGGGCTCGTCCCCGCGGCCGTCCGCGGCCACGACATCGAGGGGCTACTCGCAGGCGGACAGCGGGCTGCGGACTCGCTCGGCCCGTCGCTGTTCGACTGCCCGGCCTACGCGTACGGGGCGGTCGCCCACGGGCTGGAGGAGCGGGGTGCGACGGTCAACGCGGTGATGCCCTACGCCGAACGGTTAGAACCCTTCGCGGAGTGGTTCGCCCAGCTGTGGGCTGAGAGCCTCGGCAAGGACGGCCGGGGGCAGACCCCGACACGGGCGCTGGGAGCGACCGACCAGCACTCACAGCTCCAGCTGTACCGGGCGGGCCCCCCTGACAAGCTGGTGACGCTGGTCCGGCCCCGCGAGCGACCCGGGCTGTCGGTCCCGGAACCCGACGTCGACGACCTGGCCTATCTCGGCGGGCACGGGCTCGGGGACCTGCTGGACGCGGAGTTCGAGGCGACCGAGGCGAGTCTGGCCGCCGCGGACCGGCCGAACGTCCGGGTCGAAATCGACCGGTTGGACGCCGAGAGCGTCGGCGAACTGCTGTACGCGATGGAGGCGGCCTGCGTGCTCGCGGGCGAGCTTGCGGGCGTGGAGACGTTCACCCAACCCGCGGTGGAGTGGGGCAAGCGGGCCGCCCGGGGGTTACTCGGGGGCGGCGACACCGAGGAGGCGGGGGCTGTCGACCGGAAGACCGAGCTGCAGGTCGAGTAACCGGTGGGCTCAAACGTTTCGCAGCCTTACATACGATAACAGATGGACTCGGACAGACAACCGGACGGCGGCGTCGAGCCGACCCCGGACCCGGCGGGGCCGGACCCCGACACTGGGCCGCCGCTGTACAAGAGTGGGAGCATGAAACAGCGGATCCGGAGTCTCCTCCACACGGTCGTGCTCGTCGCCGGTGCGTTCATCGCGTCGAACGTGTTCTCGCTGGCTGCCCTCCAGGGGGTAGTTGCGGCGGGTCTCCTCGACGTGCCCGCCGGCTTCTCCTCGGTCGCCGACCTGCCGACCTCCGGAACGGTGCTGCTGTTCGTGATGAACTTTGTCGGCTTCTTCGCTGTCGGGTGGGCCTACCTCCGGTGGCGGGGGGAGTCGGTGTTCGACACCTCGCTGTACGACCTCGCTGCCCCGTCGCTCCGACAGGTTGGACAGGCGCTCGCCGGGCTGGTGGTCCTTTTCATTATCCTCGTCACCATCAGCAATATCGCCGCACAGTTCGGGATCAGCCCCTCCGAGAACGTCACCCAGACACTCGGCGAGGGGAACCCACAACTCCTGCTGTATCTGATCCCCATCGCGCTGCTGTTGAACGGGCCTATCGAGGAGTTTCTCTTCCGGGGGCTCGTCCAGGGGCTGTTCCGGGACGCCTACGGGGTCCTGCCGGGTATCGCGCTCTCCGCGGCCGTGTTCGGGGTCGTCCACTACTTCGCAGTGGCTGGTGGCGGCGGTAACATCGTATTTACGCTGACGGTCATCACAGCACTCGGCACGCTTTTGGGGGTCCTCTACGAGTGGAGTGAGAACCTCTTTGTTCCGGGGCTGGTCCACGGCCTGTTCAACGCGGTCCAGTACGCCGGGCTGTACGTCGCTACGACCGGCGGGGCCTGAGGACGCGGCTTCGCCGCCTCCGCCCGACGCACGCCGGGGCCCTGTCCGCCAGGCGCGGTGTTGATTGCTCGCGCGTGCAGAGGTGCCAGCCCGGGCCACTCCCGTCTACGACGAGAGGCGACGTGTAGCGGCTGACCCGGGGACACAAACTGAGGGGGCACTCGGATGGCGTGTCACCCCCGGAGCGGAGCAGACGGGCTGTCGCCGGCCCGATACCGCCGTTCGTGGCGCGCTCACACCGGGCGAACCAGCCAGCGCACCCGAGTCGACGGCGACCGGGTGACGCCCGTTTATGAGCGTCTCAGACGGGATTTTTCCGGGAGAGTTCGCTGCCACAGACCGGACAGCGGTCGTGGTCCTCCTCGAACTCGCGGCCACAGCCCCCACACTGGAAGTGCCAGTCGCGTTGCTCGTCGATCCCCTCGCGGGCGATGACTTCGACGGACACCTCCAGTTTCTCGGCGACGTTTTGCATGGCGTAGTCGTCCGTCACGAGGCGGCCGTCGAGTTCGAAGGCGGCGGCGACCAGCCGGATGTCGGTCCGGGAGAGCTCGCCGGCGTCACCGGTGTCGCTTGCGGCCCGCTCGATGCGCTCGACAGCCCCTTCGTCGGGGATGTGGAGGTGCATCCCCGACCCCTCCATGGCGTCGAAGCGGTAGGCGGACTCGTCCTCGAGTTCCTCCCGGACCAGCGGGATGCTCGCGACCGGTTCGTCGGTGTGATACTCGTTGATGAACGCCGAGGCGTCGAGGATGTACATCTACCGGTCGACGATCATGTGGTCTTTGACAGCCTGGACCCGCCCGACCGGAACCAGCATGTGCCCGGCCCCGTCTCGCCGGAAGTCGTCGTCCGTCGGTGCCCGGTCCCGATTACGCTCGATGACCAGGTCCTCCAGACCGCCGGAGTCCATGTCCATCGTGATGTTGTACAGCATGCCGAGTTCGGCGCCATCGGAACCCATCACCGCCTTGCCCGACAGGTTCTCGGCGAGTATCTCTGCCATACCCTCGCGTTTCGACCCCGCGCATATAAACGATACGGGGGTGTCTGACGCCCGACCGACGCGATGCGGGCTATCGGCCCGTGCTCCGCGCTGTGGGCCCCACCGACGACCGGTAACACCGGGGGTTGGCTACGCGTCCGGGGACCCGCTGACGTGCTCGGCGACTGCCCGTTCGGCGTGCCAGAACACCGAGAAGTCCTGCGGGCTCGGGATCGCACAGGCCAGCCACCCGACGGTCCAGGCGCTGAGCAGGAGGCTGTCGGCTTGCAGGGGGTCCGGTACGACACCAGCAACGACGGCCACGAACGGAACTGCGAGCAGAAAGGGCGCAACGGACGCCAGCCGCACCGCCCAGGCAGCCGTCTCGGAGGAGGTCCCTCGCGGCGTGACTGCCGCCCACGTCCCGAAAACCCCCGTGTCGAACTGGCCGGTCCCGGCCCCTCCCGGCCCGATGTCGATGTCACACCGAACCCCGAGGAGCCACAGGACTGCCGCGTGTGACAGTTCGTGTGCCACGATACCGACACTGACCGTCAGGAGAAGCACCACCCCGGCCCCGGCCAACGCCATTGTCTGCATACATCTACGTGACACATGCAGGTCCCTATTTGAATCCCCTGCTCCGATTATCGTGTTCGATTACGCCCGAGGCGACCGCGGCAGGCGCCCGTCCAGGCCGGGGCTCCGGTCCGCTCGCTGGTGCCGGATACCTGTCCCGGAGCCACACGGCGGTGCAACGTGTCTCACAGGGACCGCCGCGACGGGGCGGTCGGCGGCGGCTCCGGCCGACCCGTGGGCTGTCACGCGGCTCAGCGAGGGGGGGTGACCGGCCGGTATCGGGAGGAGAATAACAGGAGTCTGTCGCCGCTATCGCCCCGACGCGGTTCAGATGACCAGCGAGACCACCGCGAGTACGACGAAGATGATCACGAACCACTTCGCGATGGTCATGCTGACCCCCGCGACACCGCTTGCGCCGACGACGGCGGCGACGACGGCGAGGACGAAAAACAGTATCGCCAGTTCGATGAACCCCCCGCCAAACTGTAAGGGCACCAGTTCGGTGAGGTTGACCGCCGATACCGCGCTGTTTAGTATTACTGCTGCTAGTGCAATCACAATTAGGTAACGCTCTATACATGTATTATTACAAACAACCTATCGTGGATTGCCGGTACTTACCGGGCGACCTCCGCAGTGCTCGAGTGGGAGGCGGCCCCGCACCGCCGCGCGCGACCGGTCGACGCCGGTGACACCGGCAAGCGGCCGGACCAGCGGTTCTGCGCGCTCGGCGGCCCCGGGCTCCGAGTCGGCGTGACCGTACCCTACTCCTTCAGCTGTCGGGCGATGACCTTCTTCTGGATCTCGGAGGTCCCCTCGTAGATGGTCGTGATCTTCGCGTCGCGGTAGTAGCGTTCGACGTCGAAGTCCTTCGTGTAGCCGTAGCCGCCGTGGACCTGGACGGCGTCCTCGGCGACGTCGACGGCCGTCTCGCTGGCGAAGTACTTCGCCATACTCGCTGATTTGGGGTGGACGTCGCCCTCGTTTTTCCGGGCGGCATCCCGGGTGAGCAGGCGCGCGGCCTGGACGTCGGTCTGCATATCCGCCAGCTTCTGGGCGATAGCCTGGTGGTCGATGATCCGCTCGCCGAACTGCTCGCGCTCGTTGGCGTACGCGACCGCGTCGTCGAGGGCGGCCTGGGCCAGCCCGACGGCCTGGCTCGCGATGGCGACCCGGCCGCCGGTCAGGATCGAGAAGGCGGCGTTGAGCCCCGCACCCACCTCTGTCAGGCGGTTCTCCGCGGGGATACGGGCGCCCTCGAAGACGAGTGTCGTGGTGTCGCTTGCGTGCATCCCCAACTTCTCCTCCCGGGGGCCGACCTCCAGCCCGTCGGTGTCCTTCGGGACGAGAAACTGGGTGACCGTGTCGGGGTCGTCCCGGTCGGTCTTCGCGAAGAGGACGACCACACCCGCCCGCTCGCCGTTCGTGATCCACTGTTTGGTGCCGTCGATGACGTACTCGTCACCCTCCCGGCGGGCCTCGGTCGACATCGCGGCGGGGTTGGAGCCGGCGTGGGGCTCCGAGAGGGCAAAGGCCCCGACCGGACGGCCGTCGCGCATCTCCGTGAGCCACCGCTCCCTCTGGTCAGGGGTCCCGAACTGGCTGATGCAGGAGGTCGCCAGACAGTGTACCGAGAGAGCAGTGGCGAGCGCGAGGTGGCCGTAGGCGAGTTCCTCGTTGACGACGCTGTAGGTGAGCATATCGGCGTCGAAGCCGCCGTACGCCCCGGGAACGGTCATACTCGTCAGGTCGAGTTCCGCGAGCCCGTCCCAGACGTCCTCGGGAAACGACTCCTGCTCCTCGGCCTCGCTTGCGACGGGGGCGACCTCCGCCTCGACGAACTCCCGAACGGTGTCTCGTATCATCTGCTGTTCGTCCGTGAGGTCCATACCGACCACTCGGCGCGCCAGCCCTAAGTAGGGTGCCCCGGCTGCCGGTGCCGGGGGTGTCGTTACTGTGGTCTGTCATCGGGGGACCTATGACGCCGGCAACCCACGATACTGTATGCGCAGACGCACGCTGCTCGCGGCGGTTGGCACCGCGGTTGCGACCGGGCTGGCCGGCTGTGGCGGGGATTCCCCCGACGGGTCGGGTGAGACGGCCGGACCCGACACACCGGCGCCGACCGACACGCCGGCGCCCACCGAGACCG
>CAZQZE010000175.1:3284-5360 GCA_964597715.1 uncultured Halobacteriales archaeon | reverse complement strand
GAAAGGGCACGCGGGCAGGGGTGTCTCGTGCCACTTCGGCTCAACCCGGATTATCGAACGTGACACCGACCAGTCACGGCTACCGATGAACTTCGAGACCTGGGAGCCCGTCTACGGGGCCATCCTCGCGGACTTTGGCTTCGACCGGGCGGCCGACGAACAGGCCCGGGACCGTCTCGCCGAACGTATCAGCGGTCACGACACCCTCGACCCCGGGGAAATCGGACAGCTCGGCGGCACTGTTGCGGTAGCTGGTGGCGCCGCCAGCCTGTCCGATGACCTTTCGACCGTGGCCGGCGCCGACGCCGTCGTTACCGCCGGTGCGGCGCTCCCGCGACTCCAGGCGGCCGGCCTCGCCGTCGACTGCGCGGTGACGGACCTCGACTCGACCCCGGAACGGGCGCTCGACCTCGCACGGAACGGCACGCCCGTGGTGGCACACGCACACGGTGACAATATCCCCGCAGTCGAGGCCTACGCCCCCAGACTCGCGGCGGGTGCGCTCGTCCCGACGACCCAGGCCAGGCCGGCCGGCCCGGTCCGGAATGTGGGTGGCTTTACCGACGGCGACCGGGCGGCCTTCCTCGCCGCCCACCTCGGCGCAGACCGGCTCGTCTTTCCCGGCTGGGACTTCGAGGACGCCTCGGTGGGCCGGATGAAGGCCCGCAAGCTAGTCTGGGCCGAACGGCTGTTGTACTGGCTCGAGAGGCGCCGCGACGAGCGGTTCGGCGTCCTCGACGGCCGCCGGGACGCCGTCGACACGACCCTACTCCCGGTGTGAGGGCGGCGTGCGCGTGTGGCCACGTCCGCAGCCTCTTGTTCCGCCCGGCTCTACCCGCGGTATGGGCTATCACGCACTCGACCCCGCGGACCTCCCGACCTCGCCCGACCACCCCTGTGACCGCCGGTCACTGACGGCGGCTGCCGACCTCACAACCCTCGCCGCGGCCGTGTACACGCTGGAGCCCGGCGAGGGGCTCGCACAGGAGTACCACTACCACGACCAGCGGGAGGAACTGTTCTACGTGCTCTCGGGGACGCTCCACGTCGAGACACCGGCTGGGGTGTACGAGGTCGGGGCCGAGGAGACGTTCGTCGTCGAACCGGAGAGCCCGGTCCGGCCACACAACCCCGAGGGGGCCGAGGGGGCGGTCCGCGTCCTGGGCGTCGGTGCGCCGAAGTTCGACATCGGCAAGCCCTACGACCCCGGGGCCGACGGCGAGGGGGGCACCGGCAGTTAGAGCCGCTTCGAGACGTAGGGGCCGTCCTGGTGGTAGCCGAGCTTCTGTCGGTAGTACTGCCGGACGCCGACCCCGCTGAGCACAGCCAGTTTCCCGTAGCCGGCGTCCGCGGCGATAGCCTCGGCTTCCCGAAGGAGTTGCCGGCCGTACCCCTGGTGCTGGTGGGTCGCGTCGTCGCCGGCCTCGCCCACGCCCACCTCGCTCCCGTAGACGTGGAGTTCGCGGACGATGGCTGCCCCCTGGAGCTCCCGTCTGCCGGGGTCCCCGGGAAACCGGAGCCGGCAGAAGCCCACGAGAACCCCCCGGTCTCTGTCCTCGACGCTGATGAAGTGTTCGCGCCCGCCAGCCACCTCGTACTCGGTGGTGTCCAGCGTCACGTGCCGTGGCTCCTCGTCGCTGTGTCCGACCTCCCGACACCGGATACAGTCACAGGTCCAGCCGTGCTCGTCCATCCGCTGTCGGGCGAGTTGCCGGAGATTCGACTTCCAGACACCCCCCTCGATAAAGTCCGCAGGGATGTCACGCTGGACCCGCTGGAGCCGCGTGTACTCGGGGATCATCGACTTGATCTCCGCGACCAACTCCGCCGCCGCCTCGTTCCCGAGGGGCTCGAACTCCCCGCGGTGCCACGAGTCGTAGGTGGCCGTCCCCTCGACGACCAGCGTGGGGTAGATCTTGAGGTAGTCGGGCCGCCACTCCGGCCGCTCGAAGAGACGCCGGAAGTCCTCAAGACACATCTCCTTGGACATCCCCGGCTGGCCGGGCATCATGTGAAAGCCGACTTTGAACCCGGCGTCACGGAGCCGGCGGTTCGCGTCGACCGATGCCTGGGTCC
>CAZQZE010000175.1:0-3274 GCA_964597715.1 uncultured Halobacteriales archaeon | reverse complement strand
GGTGGTCTGGACGCCCACCACGACCTTCGTCCCGCCCAGGTCGAGCATCCGCTCGACCTGCTCGGGGCCACACCAGTCGGGCTTTGTCTCGAAGGTGGTCGCGACGTTGCGCACGTCTGCGGTCTCGTTTTCGGTGATGACGTCCTCGAGATACCGGAACTCGTAGTCCTCGGGGTCCTGGGCGAAGCTGACCCCCTCGGCGGGCTGGGGCTCGCCGCTTGGCTCGTAGTCGTTCATCGCCTCCAGCGCCCGCTTGACGAAGTGTTCCTGGTAGTCGTGACTCCGGGCGGTCATCGTCCCGCCCATCAGGATCAGTTCGACCTTGTCGACGGGGTGGCCGATCTGGCGCAGCTGTTCGAGGCGGAGCCGGACCTGACCGTAGGGGTCGTAGTCGTTTTGCGCCCCGCGGGCCGCGGCGGGCTCGTGGCCGGTGTAACTCTGTGCGCTCGAAAACTCCGAGTCCGGGCCGCCGGGGCAGTAGAGACACTTCCCGTGTGGACACCGGTGGGGGGAGGTCATAGCTGCGACCGGCGAGACCCCCGAGGCCGTCCGAACGGGCTTGCGCTGGACGACCGCCGCGACCGCGTCACGGTGCTCCTCGGAGGCGTGGTCGATCAGGTCGGAGTTCTGTGGTACCGTCGACGCCGAGTACTCCCCACAGACCTCCTTTTTTGCGGTCTCGAGGCCGTCGCTGTCGACGTCACCGGCGAGGATCCGGTCGACGAGTTCCGCACAGACCCGCTCGAAGGTGTCGACTCCGGCCGCGTCGCTACTCATCGGCACACAGTAATTGAGGTAGCCGCCTAAGGGTGTCGCTCCGGTCGGCCGACCGGCTACAGCGTCTCCGCCAGCGCGTCGAGCAGCGCATCCTGAGCGGCCTCGCGCTCGCCGGCCAGGAATTCGACGCGACCCTCGCGGGCACCGCGGGCGTCCAGCCCCGCCTCGGGGGCGTCTTCCCGGGCGCGCTCGACCAGCGTGCGCACGTCGACGTCACCGCGGAGAAAGGCCTCGTCGGTGCCGACCCCAAAGAGGGCGACGGCCTCGTCGCGGTGGCGACGGTACAGTTCGTCCAGCAGGAGCCGGTCCGGCGGGAACTCGTAGCGGTGGGTGTAGGCGTCGGTATCCAGCATCAACACGGTCTCGCCGCTGACCTCACGGGTGCCGATGTTTGTCTCGGCCGTCTCGACCTCGGCGCTCATCCGCTCGCGGTACTGGTCGCTGACGTGTTCGACGAGGTCACCCTCCCCGTAGAGCAGGTCCGCGACAAGCTCACGCTTGTCCTCGTAGGACTGGTAGTACGCCTCCAGCGCGACGGCCTCCCGCATCCGGGTCGTCTCCTCGGGGTCGTGTCCCGTCTCGCGCGCGAGGTCGGCGTACGCCGCGGGGGGCTCCGCCCAGAAACTCACCGCCGGGAGATGCCCGAGTTCCTCGCCGGCGTCGCCGTCGACGTGTGCGGCGAGGGTCGCGGCCAGCGCGGTTGCCGTTGTCTCCCCCTGCTCGGGTGTCACTAGCACGTCGACGGTCTCCGCGATGTCCGCGTCCACGGTCTGCTCGTCGACGAGCACACACCGGGCGCCGTAGATACCCAGCAGGTCGAGTGCGTCCTGGGACTCGGCGGTGCCGCCGGCCGCGAGAAAGACAAACAGCGGGAACTGCTCGTCGTGACGGGCCCGGTTCGAGAGCATGTCTGTCACGTCGCCCGTGGCGTCGTCCATGTCGTAGACCGACCCCTCCAGGGGTCGCCGGTCGAAGTAGTGGTACTCGGCGTCCGAGCCGGTGTTGTGCTCGCGGACCAGCGGGAGTGTCGCCCGCTCGAGGGCCACACCCGCCAGGTAGCCGTCGGCGGTGGCGCTGTGCCGGACGATGACCGGCCGGCCTTCGAAGACCGCGCGCCGGACGGCGGTCGCGGCGTCACGGAGGCCCTCGAGTGTGGACTCCACGGCCGGGTCGGCCGCCAGCGGTTCGACCTCGTCGGGCCGGGCACGCTGGAGCATCGCCTCGTCCATCCGCTCGGTGACCGCATCGCGCTCCTCGTCCTCGAGGAGGACTAACCCCTCGGTCTCGACCTGGAGTTCGCCGCGGCGGCGCTCGACCTCGCCCGCTAAGCGGACGACATCACCCTCGCCGGCCTCGGGATACGCGCGCACACCGGCCTCCTCGAAGGCAGCACAGTCGACGGTGCCCGTCTCGTCACGCAGTTCGAACACGGTCGGGCCGGAGGTCTGTCGGGCGGTGACGACCTCGCCCTCGATGTGGACGGACTCGCCGACACGGCTGTCGAGTGTGTCGATAGTCGTGTGCCCGGTGGACTCGGCTGCCGTGGACGACCCGGCTGTCGACGCCTCGGCCGCCGCCGTCCCGGCTCCGGTGCCGTCGGAGTGGTCGTCGACGCCTCCGACCTGGGTGGAGCGGTCCTCGGTCTGCGTGGCAACAGCGCCCGTGCGAGGCGTGGTCTCGGCTTCCGTGGTGTCTCCGGCGTCAGACACACTGCCGGCACCGGCCCCGTCCGGTTCGGCCGTGTCGTGGCCGGGGTCGCTCGCTCCCTGCTCCGCTGTGGCTGCGGGGGACGACCCGTCAGTCGCCCCCCCGTGCGCGTTTCCCCCTTCGTCCTCCTCGGCGAGATACTCGGCGTCAGCCTCCGGGTCATCGATGAGCGTGCCACGGAACGATGACTCGTCCTGTCGGATCGACCAGCCGAGGTCGATGTTTCCGTTGTCGCGGACGCCTTGGACCTGGACGAAGACGGTGTCACCGGCGTCCCACTCGAGGCTGTCGAGTCGCTGGTCGAGCTCGCTCTTGTGGAGGAGCCCGGTCACGTGGTCGCCGATATCGACAAACACGCCGAACTCCGCGTAGCCGTCCACCGTGCCGCGGTAGTACCGACTGGGGTTCAGCTCGTCCGGTTGCGTCCCGCGGAACTCGAACACGACATCCTCTTCATGCAACTCACAGATGCGGCCGTCGACAGACGTGCCGCAGATGATACACGAACCCATTAGTAGCGACAAGCGCCCCCACCCTAAAACGGTTGTCGAATCCGTTCGCTCCCCCTGTCACCACGCTCAGTCGAGCCAGTCACTCCCCCGCTGGGTCGACCCCTCGTCCCCGCCCCCCGGCTCCGAGCCCGACTCGCCCTCGTCATCCGCCGTGGGCTCCACGTCGCCGACCAGCTCCGCAAGCCCCGCCCGCACCTCGGCTGCCTCCTCCGGATACAGGGCTACCTCCACCTCGTTGCCCTCGCCGTCCTCGAAGGCGAGTTTCACGCGCTCGTCGC
>CAZQZE010000174.1:0-5386 GCA_964597715.1 uncultured Halobacteriales archaeon | reverse complement strand
TCGACCCCGAGACCGGCGAGGAGGTGCCCGACGGCGAGGAAGGCGAGATCGTGATCAAGGGGCCCCACGTGATGGACGGCTACTACGAGCGACCCGACGCCACGGAAGCGGCCTTCACCGAGGACGGCTACTTCCGGACCGGCGACCGGGGGTACCGTGACGAGGACAACTACTACTACATCAGCGGCCGGGAGAAGGATATGATCCTCACCGGCGGGTACAACGTCTACCCCGCCGAGGTCGAGCAGGTGTTGTACGACCACCCCGAGATCCACGAGGCCGCCGTCTTCGGCGTCCCCCACGAGCGAAAGGGGGAGACGGTCGCGGCCGCGCTCACGCTCGTCGAAGGCTCAGACCTCACCGACGAGGCGGTCACGGAGTACGCCCTCGAGGAGATTGCCCCGTACAAACACCCTCGTATCGTGGAGATCCGCGAGGAACTCCCGAAGACCGGCAGCGGCAAGATCCGCAAGGTCGAACTCCGCGAGGAACTCGTCGACGAGGAATAGGACGGCTGGGCCTCAGACCAGCCGTGCGAACGCCAGGTCGCCGCTGGTGGACTCGATGACCGCCCGCACGACCTGGCCCTCCTGTGCGCCGGGGACAAAGATGGTGTAGTCGCCGCGGTTGGCGACCCCGTCACCCTTCCGGCCGGTGCCGGTGATCTCCAACTCGTAGGTGGTCCCCTCTTCGACGGTTTCGCGCTGCTGTGTCCGGGTCGTCGACGGGGCGTTCTTGCCGACCGGGCGGAACGCGCCACAGGCCTGACAGCGCAGCATCTCCACGCCGTCCTCGCGGCTCAACACCGTGTCGGGCAGGCCACACTCCGAGCAGGTGACGAACTGCTCGATATAGCTGTCGACAGCCGCCGCAAAGTCGTCGATCCCAAAGTCACCGTTGTACCGGGCGCGGTCTCCCTCGAACTGGCCGCTCGTGCCCAGCGCCGTCTGGATGGCGCTGTGGAGGTGGTCCGGCTCGCGGCCGACCGCGTCCGCGATACCGCCGATGTTGGTCAGTCGTGTAAAGGCGCCGTCGGTCTCGCCCTCGGGGTCCGGCACCGAGAGTCGTTCGCCGGCGTCGTGTGTCTCCTCCGGGAGGTCGTCGTAGGCCCTGTCGAGTGCAGAATCATAGTTCATACCGAATATAGTGGGCTGGACGGCATACCGTTGGCGCGAGGGGTGGTGACACACCCCCTGGCTACGGGACCCTCCGGCACTCGGCGCCCGCCCGTGCTTGCTCTGCGTCCCGCCGGCCTCGGAGACCTCCCTGTCGGTTGGCCTCGTTACGCGTCGAAGCCGTCCTCGAACCGGAAGGTACCGTCTCGCTGGACGACCTCGCCGTCGACCTCGATGAGCGAGTCCTCGCTCATGTCGACGATCATGTCGACGTGGACGGCAGACTGGTTCCGGTCGTTGCCCTCGCCGACGGTCCCCTCGTAGGCCCGGCCGACCGCCATGTGGACGGTGTCACCCATCTTCTCGTCGAACAGCATATTGTAGGAAAAGCGGTCGATATCGCGGTTCATCCCGATACCGAGTTCGCCCAGCCGCCGGGCGCCGTCGTCGGTGTTCAGCACCTCGGTCAGGACCGCCTCGTTTTTAGCTGCCGAGTGGTCGACAACCTCGCCGCCCTCGAAGCGCAGGAAGACGTCGGTAACCTCCCGGCCCTGGTGGTAGAGCGGCTTGTCGAACAGGACCTCCCCCTCCACGCTGTCGGGGACGGGCGCGGTGAACACCTCGCCGCCGGGCAGGTTCTTCTCGCCGTAGTCGTTCAGCGTCGGGTTCCCGGCGACAGACATCGTGACCTCGGTCGTGTCGCCGGAGACGACCCGAATCTCCTCGGCGGGATTGAGGATATCGACCATCTGTGTCTGGTGTTCGCGGACCGCGTCCCAGTCCTTGTTGACCGCGTCCCAGACGAAGTCCTCGTACCCTTCGGTTGAGGTGCCGGCGAGTTGGGCGTTGGCGGCGGCGGGGAACTGGGTGAGACACCAGGTCTTCGAGAGCCGCTCGTTGAGCAGCGGCTGCTGTGCCTGCTGGTAGGCGGCGTTGGTCTCGGGGTCGACGTCACTGGTCTCGGTGACGTTTGCGTTCCCGCGGATTGCGATGTAGGCGTCCATCTCCTCGTACAGCGCCTGCAGGTGGGCAGGCGTCTCGAAGTCGTCGCGATTCCGCAGGAAGGCCCGCTGGTACCGCTCCCCGAGCCGTTCCTGGACGACGAGCGGGTTCGCCCCCCGGTCGGCTGCCAGTTCGTGCAACGCCACGACCAGGTCCTCGGCGACCGGGTGGGCGTCGATAACAATGTCGTCCCCCGCCGAGAGGCCGGTCGAGTGGTCGACGACCACCTCGGCGTGTTCGCGGATGCGTGGGTCCATACCGGGATCCGGGCCCCGGCAGACAAACCACTAACGCTTGCCCCGGTCGACGCCCTCGCTGAAGCCCGTGACGGTCCGCCGGATGAACAGGTAAATAAAGAAGACAAACCCGAGCAGGAGGGCCACCATCCCGACGAGAACCCAATCCATAAGTTGCTTTTTTACTCGGCGGAAAAAGCCGTTTCGACACACAGGCTTTTATACGGGGGCGAGACCAGGACGCCCGTGACCTGACGACTGCCGCGTGGCGGCCAGCGGGAGCCCGGCCGACCGCCACGCGCCCGGAGGCCGGCTGTTTGCCCCCGGCTCAGTCCGTCACCTACCCCGGTTCAGAACCGCCCGCCCGACCGTGGCGCTTTTCGCCGCCACACCCGATAGAGCGGTATGCGCGTCCACGAGGGTGGCGTCGACCTCGAGGTTCCCGACCAGCCCGAGGAAGGCGCCGGCGATGCCGTCTTCTTCAACCCCGTCCAGGAGCTGAACCGGGACCTCACTGTTGCGGTCCTCCGGGCCTACCGCGAGCGTAACCCGGAGGCCGACACCTACTGCGACGCGACGACCGCCACCGGTGTCCGCGGTGTCCGGGCCGCCGCCGACGGCTGGACAGTCACCTGCTGTGACGTCGACCCCGACGCGACTGCGCTGGCCGCCGAGAACCTCACACGCAACGACCTCGACGGCGAGACGGTCACCCGGGACGCCAACCTGGTCCTCCACGACCGGGCGTTCGATATCGTGGACGTCGACCCGTTCGGGACACCAGTCCCCTTCGCGGACGCCGCGTTCCGGGGGACCGGCGAGTTGCTCTGTGTCACGGCCACTGACCTCGCCCCTCTCTGTGGCGCACACTTCAACAGCGGCGTCCGGAGCTACAGCGCCGTTCCCAGAAACACCGAGTACCACGGCGAGATGGGCGTCCGTATCCTCCTCTCCGCACTCGCCCGGACGGCCGCCCGGTACGACGTGGCTGTCGACCCGCTGTGTACCCACGCCTCCGCCCACTACGTCCGGACGTACCTCGCACTCGACCGCGGGGCGCAGGTTGCCGACGCGACCCTCGACCGCTTGGGTCACATCTACCACTGCCCGGCGTGTCTGTGGCGCGAGACCGACCGCGGCCTCACCGCCGACCCGCCGGACGGCTGTGACAACTGTGGGGCGACGGTCGAGACGGCGGGCCCGGTCTGGCTCGACCGGACCGCCGACAGCGACTTTCTCGACGCGACCGCGGCCTCGGTTCCGGACGGGTTCGGGACCGCCGAGGAGGCTCGTGACCTCCTCGGGACGCTCGCCGACGAACTCGCGACCCCGACCCACTACGACCAACACCGGCTGTGCAAACTCTGGGGTCGTCCGGCGACAGCGATGGACGACTTCCTCGAGAGCCTCCGGACTGCCGGGCACGACGCGAGCCGGACACACTACGGCGGCACGACGTTCAAGACGACGGCCTCGGTCGGTGCGGTTCGGGCGGTGACCGGCGACTCGAGCTAGCCCGCGGCACGGGCCACGTACTGTCCGAGCCTGTGGACCGTGTGATACACCGGTCGCAAAAAGTAGTTGCCCATCCCGGCCAACCCGACGAGACCGCCGACCGCCTGTAACTCGGCGGCGGTTGCCCCCGTCGCGAGCAGGGTTGCCGCCGCCGCCGCGACCGGGACCAGCCACGCCGCCTCGCCGTAGAAGCCGAGGTCGTGACCGAGCACCACCGGCAGGCTGTCGACCGGGTCCTGGACAGCAACCAGCCCTGCGCCGACACCCAGCAGGACGACGGCTAGTGCCGGTGTTCCGCCGATACCGGCCGCTCCGAGCCCGACCAGCAGCGCGCCCGTGACGACCAGCACGGCCGTCACCCGCATCGTCTCCGCCGCCAGGTCCATACCACTCCTGTGACAGCCGCCGGCTAATGACTTTCGAGCGACGACGGGGCCGGAGTACAGGGCTCGGCGTCCTGCGGTGTCAACGCCCGTCATCACCGCCGTGTTCGCGAGTCGCCGCGACCGGCAAGTACAACACGGGGCGCTACGAGGCCATAGCCAAGCGCGCATGAGCGAGTCCGACGGCACCGAAGACGACGCCGGCGACGCGGACACAGGCCCCGAGACAGCAACGACAGCGGCTCCCGACACGGGCCCGACTGCCGACCGCGTCAGCGAGCGGGTCGACTACGAGGACATCGCCGAACTCCGGCGGGATCTTGACCGCTTCGAGTCCGAGATGGACGACCGCACCGTCCGCCGCGACGACCTTGAGGCCGACCTGAAGGGGTACGTCCGCCGGCGCCAGCGCCGCGGCTACGCCCGCGGCTGGGGGCCGTACCTCGTCTTGCTGTACGGCACGCTGATGACGCTCGGGGCATTTTTTTTCCTGAGAGGGGTCTGGGCGGTCCTCGCGATGGTCATCGTCTGGCTGTCGACGCTCGGGTTGTACGCGCTCATGGTCCTCGTGGGCGTCACCGTCACCGCCGCCGGACTTCCCGGGCGGCTCCGGGACGCGGTCAGAGACTTCCGGGAGTAGCGAGACAGAACGGAGACCCGGCAGGCCGTGGCCGCTCAGAACTTCTCGAGGTAGCGGTCTAGCTCCCAGTCGGAGACGTTGACGAGGTACTCGGTGAACTCCTCCTCCTTTGCCTCGACGAACTTTTCGGCGACGTGGCCGCCGAGCCCGCTGAGAACGACCTCGTCGTCCTCGAGCGCGTCGACGGCGTCGCCGAGGTTCTTCGGCAGCGTCTCGATGCCGTACTCCTCGATTTTCTCCTCGTCGAACTCGTAGATGTTCTCGCGGATCGGGTCCGGCGCGTCGAGGTCGCGCTCGACCCCGTCGAGCCCGGCGTTGATCAGCGAGGCAAAGCCGAGATACGGGTTACACGACGGGTCGGGGAACCGGGCCTCGATCCGCGTCGCGCTCGGGACGCGAGCGGCCGGTTTCCGGATGAGCGCCGACCGGTTCCGGTCGGACCACGCGACGTAGACCGGCGCCTCGTACCCGGGGACCAGGCGCTTGTAGCTGTTC
>CAZQZE010000173.1:0-5405 GCA_964597715.1 uncultured Halobacteriales archaeon | reverse complement strand
GTGCGGCCATCACGTACTCGTTCTGTTTGACCTTCAGGATCTCCCCGCGGATGAGCCGGGCGTAGCCGGCCCACCCGAAGACGGTGAACGCGAGCACGAGTTGCCAGTAGCCGCCACCCAGCGTGGCGACGACGACCAGCGCCAGCACGAGCCCGGGAAAGGCGAAGATCACGTCGAGCACCCGCATCATGACCTCGTCGACGAGCCCGCCGTAGTAGCCCGAGACCGAGCCGTAGACGATACCGATGACCGCCGTGATGAGCACGACGATAAACCCGATCGAGAGGCTGTAGCGGCCGCCGTATAGCAGCCGCGAGAGGATGTCGCGGCCGGTCCCGTCGGTGCCGAGCAGCGCCGTCCCCGACGGCGGCGAGTACGGCCCGATATTCGCGTACTCCGGGGTGAGATACAGGATCGTGTCCGGCTCGAAGGGTGTGAGCGCGAGCGGCTGGACCGTGACGCCAAACACCTCGACCGGGCGGGCAAACAGCGCCAGCAGCGTCAACAGCGCGACGACGGCCACACCGAGCATCGCACTGCGATTACGCCTGAACCGCCGCCAGGCCCGCCGCCAGCGACTCTCCGGCTCCGTCTCGCCGTCCTCTACCCACTCCGAGAGCGCGTCGCGTTCGTCGACCCGGCTCGGGTCGAAGCCGGTGATCCGGATTCGTCCTCGTTGTGTTGACATTGGTTAGTACCTGATCCGTGGGTCCAGCACCGCGTAGGCGATATCCGCGAGTAGGTTGGCAATAACGAGCGCCAGGCCGGTAAACAGCGTGATCGCCATGATGAGGTTGATCTCCCGGCCGACCACCGCCCGGACGAACTCGCGACCCAACCCGGGCCAGCCAAAGACCGTCTCGACGACGACCGACCCGGCGAGGATGTTCGCCGTCAGGAAGGCCGCGACTGTCGTCACCGAGATCAGCGAGTTCCGGAGGACGTGTTTCAGGATGACCGTCCGCTCGGGCAGCCCCTTCGCCCGTGCCGCCGTGACGTACTCCTTGTTCATCTCCTCGGCCATCGACGAGCGCATGATCCGCATCAGCGTCGCCGAGGCCGCCGTCCCGATAGTGACCCCCGGGAGGAGCAGAAACCACAGCATCGACGGGCTCAGCAGGGGCTCCTGTGGCGAGAGCACCGGAAAGAGGTTCAGCCAGACCGCGAATATCAGGATGAGCATCAGCCCGAGCCAGAAGTTCGGGATCGAGATGCCCGACAGCGCCAGAAAGCGGCTGGCGTCGTCGCCGAGTTGGTCCTTGTTCACCGCCGCGTAGATCCCGGCCGGGATGGCGATGACCAGCGCGATCAGCCAGCCGAGAAACCCGAGCAGGACGGTCGGCGGCAGTCGCGACACGATGACGTTTGCGACGGGCTGGTTACTCGAGATGACGACCCCGAAGTCACCCTGGACCGCGCTCGTCAGCCAGATGAAATACCGCGACCACACCGGCTCGTCGAGGTTGTACCGTGCCTTTATCTGTGCGACCTCCGTCGGGCTGATGTTCGGATTAAAGGAGACCAGCAGGTCGATGGCGTCACCGGGTGCGAGATTCGCGAGCCCGAAGGTGACCAGCGAGACACCCACGAGTATCGGAACGACCGACAGCAGCCGTCGCACGATGAATCGTCGCAGGCTCATGGTGGGTACGTGGGTGCGTGGTCGGGCAGCGACTTACGACTCCCGGTCGATGTAGGTGATCTGCTGTGACTGGGGCGCGTACGTCGCGTAGGAGTACATCCCCTCGGGGAACGGGTAGGCGTCGAACCCGTTGACATCGTTGCTGTGGACGCCGACCGTCAGGTCGATGTCGAGGTAGGAGTTGGCGCTGGTCTCGACGACCTGCCGCCAGAGCTGGTCGTACCGGGAGGCCCGCTCCTCCTGGTTGCCGACCACGTCGATGTCGAACCGGGCGTTGTCGATGCCCTCGTTGATCGGTTCGAAGTCGACCTCCTGGAAGTTACAGCACTGTGCGAAGTTCTCGATGTCGTGGGTGGCGTCGACGAAGCTTCCGGGGTTGAACGTCCCCGAGAGCCCGATGACGGCAATATTCCCCTGCTCGGCGTAGCTCGGGTCCAGCAGCCGGCCCACGAAGTCACCGAACTCGAAGGTCTCGACGGTGGCGTCGAACAGGTCGGTCTGGTTCATCGCCTGGGCGATGGCCTGGACCTTCTGGACCCGATTCTGGTTGTCGGAGTTGGTCTCGATCTGGACCTCGATTGGCGTCTCGACGTCCGCGTTGCTGATCAGCTCGTTGGCGCGCCCGGGGTCGAACTCGTTCAGCGGCCGCAGGTCCTCCTCGAGCTGTTCGGGGTCGGTTGTCCCGGCTCCGTAGGCCAACTCCGGCAGCGGCGTCCACGCCGGCCGTGACCAGCCCTGTTCGATGTTGTCGGTCATCCGCTGACGCGGGATCAGGTGGTTGACCGCCCGGCGGACGTCCTGCTGGTCGAACGGCGCCACCTGCACGGGATACTGCATGAACAGATACCCCCCGGTCTCGACGGCCTTTGTCTGGAAGTCAGAGGACTCCTGGAAGTTGGTCTGTGCGCTGGCTGTCAGCCCGTGGGCCACGTCCACCTCGTTCTCCTGGAGCGCGGCGGCACGCTGGGCGTCCTCGGAGATGAAGCGGTGGGTGATCTCGTCGATGACCGGACCGTTCGGAAACCCCTCGGGCCCGTCGTACCACTCCTTGTTCTCGACGCCGACATCCTCCATCCAGTAGTCGTCCCGTAGAGTTACACGGAAGGAGGTCCCGTCCTCGAAGCTCTCGAAGTTCCACGGGCCGGTGCCGACCGGCGGGTTTCCCTGCCGGGGGTCCAGGTCCCCAGCGGGGAGGTCGACCTGCTCGGTCGAGAAGACGGAGTAGGGCAGCGCGCGTTCGGCCTCGGCGTCGGGAACCTGCGCGTAGAGGTTGACGGTGTACTCGTCGACTGCCTCCGCGGCCAGGAACGTGTTGAAGTACTGTGCGGAGATCTGGGAGTTCTCGACGCGGTCGTAGCTCCTGACGACGTTCTCGGCGGTCATCTCCTCGCCGTTGGTGAAGGTGACCCCCTCGTGGAGGCTGTACTCGAGACGCATCCCGTAGACGCCGTCGGTGGCGGCCTCGAAGGCACCGTCACGGAGCAGGATCCTGACCTCGTCGGCCGGGTTCCCGTCGGAGTCCGTGAGACTGTCCTCGGGGTGTTGGACGACAACCTGCTCCGGGGTGTCGATAATCGGCACCCCGTCCTCGTTGGTCGTGACCGGTGCGGTCGTCATGTACTCCGCATAAGCCGTCCGGTCGGTCTCCTGGACGTCCGCAACCTCGTAGCTCTCGGCCAGCCACGGGTAGAGGTTGCCCTGCTGGTCGGAGGCCACCATCGACTCGAAGAAGTAGCTCTGGACGAGCGACGACGGGACACCGCTGCTGTTCGGCGGGTCGAATGAACTCGGATTCGACGTCAGCCCGACACTGAGCGTGCCCCCCTCGACGATCTCGTCGACCGCCGAGGGCGTCGCGGTCTGTTGCTGGGCCCGTGTTTGTGTGCCGCCACCAGCTTCCTCGCCCCCGTTTCCACCGCCTCCCGGACAGCCGGCAAGTGTCGTAATCCCGGCGGCGCCGAGCGCCCCGAGCATCCGACGACGAACTGAGCTTACACGACTATCCGTATCGGTGTCTTCCGTCCCCATGCACACGCCCTATTCCTAAACGCACATATATGTGATTGTCAGCCGCGTTATATTCACCGGAGGAGGCGGCTACCTGCCCGGGTGGAGCCGGTCAGCTCGCCGGCTGTTCGGCCGTGGTCGTGGGCACAGGGGCAGGCGGTAGCCGGGACGGATGTCACCAGTCGACCGAGAGGGTGCCGTCACCCTCCGGGTCGGGCGCGAGTTCCTCGCCGGTCGACCGGTCGATGACGTGGATGA
Source organism: uncultured Halobacteriales archaeon (assembly GCA_964597715.1). Classification (GTDB taxonomy): domain Archaea; phylum Halobacteriota; class Halobacteria; order Halobacteriales; family Haloarculaceae; genus Salinirussus. Next base: position 1,498 of record CAZQZE010000173.1, on the reverse strand, counting down.
CACCCCGGTCTTTCTTTGCCGGGCAGACCGCCGCCGCACGGACGTTGTGTTCCAGGTCCTCCTCGTCGAAGAAATACGCCTCCGGGCTGGCGATCCCGGTCGCGAGGTCGAGTGTCCAGTTGTCCGACACCTCGGCGCACTTGCCGGCCCCGATACAGCCGTTGGCCTCGAAGATGACCTTGTAGGGCTTCTCCGCGACCGGCGGGGCGTCGCGCTCGCCGAGTTCCGCGGGGTCGACTGGCTCCTCCGACATCAGTCGTCGTGGACGGTCACCGACTCGACCAGCATCTCGTCGAGTGGCTCGTCCTCGCGGCCGGTCGGTGTGGTGCCGATCTCCTCGACGGTGTCCATCCCCTCGGCGACCTCCCCGAAGACCGCGTGTTTCCCGTCGAGGTGAGGCTGGGCGTCCAGCGTGATGAAAAACTGCGAGCCGTTGGTGTCGGGGCCGGAGTTGGCCATCGACAGTTTCCCGGCACCGTCGTGACCGAGGTCGTCGTGGAACTCGTCGTCGAACTCGTAGCCGGGGCCGCCCCGGCCGGTCCCGGTCGGGTCCCCACCCTGGATCATGAAGTCCTCGATGACGCGGTGGAACTCGGCGCCCTCGTAGAGGGAGTCACCCCGGACCTCGCCGGTCTCCGGGTCCTCCCAGGTGACCGTGTCGGGTGCGGGCTCGGCGTCGGCCGCCGGGTCGTGGCGGGCGAGGTTCAGGAAGTTCTCGACGGTCCGGGGGGCACGGTCGTCGAACAGTTCGACGGTGATGTCGCCCGCCGAGGTGTGCAGCGTGACTTGTGTCATGTCCGCTGACAGGGCTGGCCGGCGGATAACGCTGGCGGTAGGAACCCTCAAGCCGCCCCGGTCCCTCGTCCGGACGATGACAGCGCCGGCTTCTGACCTCCGTCTGCGGCGGTACAGCGAGCGGGACGCGGCGGCGGTCCGGCGGCTACACGAGCTGGCGATGGAGCCGACGGCGACCGACCCGGATGACATCCCCGGGACCGACGACCTCCGGGCCATCGAGGAGCGGTATCTCGACGCCGGCGGGGAGTTTCTCGTCGGTGTGTGCCCGGACACGGGCACGGACACAGCCACCGACGGGACGGCCGCGGCCCCGTCGGTTCAGGACGGGTTGCTGGTGGCGATGGGCGGTGTGCTCCCGAACGAGGCCGGTCACGACGACGAGCGGGCGGTCGCGGGCGCGGCCGAACTCCACCGGATGCGGGTTGCGCCGACCCACCAGCGCGAGGGGTACGGTCGGGCGCTACTCCGCGCGCTGGAGGGGTGGGCACGGGCGGCCGGCTACGACCCGCTTCTGGCGACGACCGCCCGTACCCAGCCTGCGGCGGTCGAGTTCTACCGCGAGGCGGGGTACGAGGCCGTCGGCGAGTCGACGGAGGCGGGTTACGAACTCCTCCACTTCGAGAAGTCCCTCTAGCTCTTCAGGAGAGGTCGAACTTCTCGGCGGCGGTCCGCATGTCCTTGTCGCCGCGGCCACAGAGGT
>CAZQZE010000172.1:0-5409 GCA_964597715.1 uncultured Halobacteriales archaeon | reverse complement strand
CGACCGGGCGGTAGTCACGGTGGCCGAAGATGACCCCCCGGCGCATCAGGTAGTGTGGCGCGGGAACCTCGTCGAGCACCGCCTCAAAGCGCTCGATGCCGAACTGCTCGAACAGTTTGCGGTAGTCGGACACCGTCGAGGAGCCCCACGGGTCGAGCGCCACGTCGTCGACGGCCCCGCCGTCGGGCCGGGGCTGTGCGGTCGTGGGTGTCGTGGCGGGGGTGTCGGCACTCTCGTCGGCCGCTGGCTGTGCATCCGGGTCGGGGTCGGCGTCGCGTTCGTGTGTCATCTGTCGGGAGTCGGGTGGTCGTCGGGCGAGACATCGCGGCGAGAAGGTGGCGGGGGCACCGCGACCGGGCGCGGCATCACGCGCCCGCCCGGCCGCCGGGACTATCCGCTTCCTGGGCCTGCGGGCGCCACGGGCGGGAAGCGGCTGTCATACGACGATGTAACCGTCACCAGCGATATAACGGTTTTCATCGGGGTCAGGGCGTCAGCCGAGCGACCGAGAGCCACCGCAGCCCCTCGTCCCCCCGGAGCGCGTACACCATCCGCTTGCGGACGCCGTGTGCGAGACGCACATCCAGTGCGAGGTCTCGCGGGGCGAAACTGTGCGCCGAGGGGAGCACCCGGACCAGTCGCTCGGAGTGACCCAGGTCCTCGACATCGGCGACATCGTCGTAGGTCCGGAAGTCGGCGCCGAACTTGAACCCGGTCTTTGGCGCGACACCCGCGGCCCGGAGGGCGCTGTAGGCCTGCAGCCGGCGGTCGAATCGGTCGCCCTCGACCGCCCGGCCGCGCTCGACTACCGCCGCCGTCCCGCCGTCGACGGTCAGCACGCCCGCCCGGGCGAGGTGAGCCGCCTCGACCAGCGACAGCTGGACCCCCTCGTTCAGCGGCTGACCGTAGAAGGCCCGGCCGTACAGCGGGTCGGGTGCGTTCCAGGCGAGCACCCGGTCGGCCAGCAGGTCCCCCTCTACCGGGGGGATGTCGTGGTGAGTCGACCCCGAGATGGTCGGCACGTCGAGTTCGAGGTAGGTGAGTTCGCTCTCCTCGTCGACGACCGCCAGCACACCCGTCGGTTCCCGGTCGGACGCCACAGCCGCGCTGTCACCGGCGGAGCCAGCCAGGTCGCGCAGCGCCCCGGCGTCGACGGTGGCCCGCTCGCTGACCGCCCGCACCCGGTAGGCAACCTCGTCGTCCCAGGGGCCTTGTCCCCGCGGGTACACCGCGAACTCACCGGCCCTGTCGGCTCCGTCACGGTCGACCGGCGAGAGATAGAACCCGCGGTCGCGGAGGTCCTTGTAGACGAAGAAAGCACCCTCGGAGACAGCCGTCGAGTCGAGAAAGGCCGGGAAGTCGAGGTGCCGGCCGTCCGCCGCGGGGCGGCGGTCGACCACGCTGTCGAGGTCGCCCCGGAAGAGCAGGTGGGCCGCCTCCACAGGGGCGAGCACGACGCCGCCGTCGTCGGGCCGGCCGTACCCGCGGGCGTCGTAGAACTGCTCGCGGGCGGCCGCTCCACCCCGGACGACCGTGCCGTCGAACGTCGCATCCATGTTCCAGCGACGGCCGGCGGGCCAAAGCCCCTTGCGGTCCGGCGTCAGTACGGCGGTCCCGCTCGCGTCTTCCGCGAGATGGCGGGGGGACACTCGGCCCGACTGACCGGGTCACGGTCACTCCGCCAGGGCCCCGCAGGTCGAGTCCAAACACCGTCGCCCCGACCCCGTCTCGAAGGCCGGCAGTCCGCACGCGCAGCTGCCGTCGTGGACCCCCTGTGGGACGGCAAAGCCGGTCTCGCAGTCGGGATACCCCTCACAGCCGAATATCAGACCGCCACGCCGGAGCACCCGCAGGTCGCCGCCACAGGCCGGACAGTCGAAGGCGCGGTCGAAGTGCTCGCGGACCCGGTCGTCCAGCGACTCACAGCCCCGGTCCAGACAGACCTCGAACTCCCCGCCGCGGGCGACGCGGAGCCGCGGGCAGCCACACGCACAGGTCTCCTCGAGGACGGCCGCGCCGGCCGGCAGGCCGTACTGGGCCCCGCAGCCGGGACAGGTGACGTCGCCGCTGGCGCGGACGAGTCGGTCGCCACAGTCGGGACAGTCGCCGACAGGGACGCCGGCCGGGCCGGCAGGGACCTCCTGGGCGGTCGTCTCGTGGCGGGTGACCCGGAGGTGCTGGTCGCCGTCCCGGGCGATAATAGCCTCGTCGGTGACCGTCACCGCTTCTGGGCGGGTGAGCCAGGCGACCGGCTGGTAGCCGCGGGCGTCGTGGACGAGGACGGTGTCGTCGGGCTTGACGAGGACGACACAGTCGCCGTGTTGTCTGCGGTCACGGGAGCCGGGACCGTCGAAGGTGGCCGTACAGCGGCCGGTGATGACGCGCATATGTCGGGTGGTCCCGGCTCCGTACTTGAAAGGCAGGATGGGCGAGGTAGGCTACCCTCGCGGCTGGCGTTCGACGGTCGATACGAGGAGACCCGCCTACCGGTCGTAGTTCCGGCCGAGGACCAGCGCGACCAGGTTGGCCGCAAGCAGGCTGACGAAGGCCAGCGGATAGCGCTGTGCCCCGCCGGTTACCAGGACGACGAGCATCACAAACGGCAGGGCCACGGCCGTCCAGAAGCCGGCTGCTCGGACCAGCGATTCCACGGACGCGCGGACAGTTCCGCTGTCAACTCGTCGCAACCTGCGTGGGGACGCGTTCGACATGATGGGTCTCCTCGCTTTGGTGTGTATACCCCGACCGACATATATGGGGTCGACCGCTAGCCCGATTTCACCACAGTTTCCCCGCACGGCCGCCGGCCTCGGACTCTTTATGCCGGAACCTGCTCGTTTCATCGCGCCAGCAGCCGGAGCGAGACACTTTATACACCGCTCTCAGTCCGTCACGGTCACCACCCGGGTGTGGACGCTCGGCGGCAGCGGGAGGGCCGGAAAGGCAACCCTGACCGCGAGTTCGAGACGGTCGGCGCCGCCGCCAAAGAGCGCGACGGGGAGTTCGGTAGCCCCGAGGTAGCTGTCCTTTGCGGTCATCTCGACCCCGTTGACGGTCACGCGCAGGCCGGCACGCGCCGCGCCCGCGGCCGTGCGCACAGTCACCTCGTGAATCGAGCGCTCGCCACCGCCGACGGTCTCGGGGAGGTCGTCCCAGTCAACCTCGACGACGGGCAGGTCGCGGGCGGCTGTGTACACCCGCTCGGCGACCCCCTCGGCCAGCCCTGCGGCGGCGAGACGGTCGACACCCGCCTCGACGACGTCCTCCGGGGTCTCGAGACCGGCCGCCGCGAGGGTTCGCGCGCGGGTCGCGCCGACGCCCTCGATGGCGGTCAGCCCGACCGCGTCGGCGCTGATCCCCGTCTCGACCCGGGCGACCACCCGGCGGACGAGGTTGGCTGTCTCGGCGCCATCGAAGCGGTCGAGGACGGTCCGCAGCGCCCCCAGCAGCCGGAGCGCGTTCTGGCGGATGATCCACGCGTCGCTTTTGAGCGCGGCGGGCGTCGAGCCGTCCATCGCTGCCCGGAGGACGGCGAGTACCTTCCGCGGGCCGTCAGCCAGGTCGTCGCCGCGCCCCCCCAACACGGCGTCGATCGCGTCGGTCTCGTCCGAGCGGGCGCTGACACTGTCGAACTCGACGGCGCCGGCAACCGCCCGGAGCACCTCGAACTCGCCGGGGTCGGTCCCGGCCAGCGCGGCAAAACGGGCGGCGGTCTCCAAGCGCAGGTAGAAGTCCGACGCGAGTCGGCCGAGTTCGGTCGGCTCGACGGCCAGCCCGTCGACCTGAACAAAGCCCGCGTCGGCGAGCCACTCGAGCGTCTCGCTGACGCGGGCACGCAGGTCCTCGCCGGTGACGTAGCCCGTGGCCCGCTGGGCGCGGACGTAGTAGAAGGTCGTCTCCAGCCAGTCCATCACGTCGCCGACATCCCCGACGGTCCCGAGCGCGATCTCGGCGTTGAGGTGGACCGCCAGGTCTCCGCCAGGGGGTTCGCTGTGGCCCCCGGCGCTCGCACCGTCACGGTCGGCGTTGCCGGCGCTCGCGCCGGTTCCGGCGGGCCCGCTGTCACGGTCGCCCTCGACACTGGCCAGCCGGGAGTCGATCTGTTCGCCGTCCCGGAGCAGCCGACGGTACCGGTCGGCGTCCTCCGGGGGACAGACCACCCAGGCGTAACCGGTGTCGTCGTAGCCCGGCCGGCCCGCCCGCCCGAGCATCTGGAGGACGTCGAGCGGGCTCATCTCTACCTCCCCCTCCAGGGGGTCGTGGAGCTTGGTGTCCCGGATGACGACACACCGGGCGGGGAGGTTCACCCCCCAGGCGAGCGTCGAGGTCGAGAACAGCGCCGCGACCCGGTCCTCCCGGAACCAGCGCTCGACGCGCTCCTTGTCCGCCCGGGAGAGGCCGGCGTGGTGAAAGCCCACGCCGTCGAGCACGGACTGGCGCAGCGTGTCGTTGTCGAGTTCGGCGGCCTCGCTGTGGAAGTCGTAGTCGCCGCGGGCGCTGACGGGAACGTCCCGTTCGGCGAACTCGTCGCGGGTCTTCTCCGCAGCCCGGACGGTGTCCTGTCGGGAGGAGACAAAGACGAGCGCCTGGCCGTCCTCGCGGAGGTGTGGCTCGACGAGGTCGAGCGCCCGGTAGAGCCGGCGGTACTTGTCGGCGAAGGCGTTCTCGCCGTGGCTGTAGGTGGTGACGTCCGCTTCGAGGGGGACCGGCCGGTAGGAGTCGTCGAACTGGAAGGTCGTCTCGGCGGGGGCGTCCAACCACGCAGCCACGTCCTCGACGTTCGGCATCGTCGCCGAGAGGGCGACCACGCGGGGGTCACAGAGCCGCCGCAGGCGGGCGACGGTCACCTCGAGGACGCTGCCCCGTTTCTCGGAGTCGAGCAGGTGGACCTCGTCGATGATACAGCAGTCGATGTCGGTGACAAACGAGTACCGCCGGGAGTCGTACTTCCGGGTGGCCGAGTCGGCCTTCTCGGGGGTCATCACGAGGATGTCCGCGCGCTCGGCCCGTCGGGGGTTCAGGTCGCGCTCGCCGGTGACGACGTACACCGAGTAGCCCAGGTCCTCGAAGCCCTCCCACTCGCGCTCTTTCTCGTTTGTGAGCGCGCGAAGCGGGGCGAGAAAGAGGGCGGTCCCGCCCTCGGCGAGCGTCCGACAGATGGCCACCTCGGCGACGGCTGTCTTGCCGCTCGCGGTCGGCGCGCTGACGACCACATTCTCGGTCGTGTCGAGCAGGGCCGGCAGGGTTGCGGTCTGCATCCGGTTGAACTGCTCGAACGGAAAGGCGTCGGCAAAGTCGGGGAGCACCTCCGCGACCGCAATCTCGGCCTCGGCGTCGGGCGGGCCTGACACGGGTGTGAGGGGGGCCGCCGCCGACAAAGGGGTTTCGCGTTCCGTCCCGCCCGACTCA
>CAZQZE010000171.1:0-5432 GCA_964597715.1 uncultured Halobacteriales archaeon | reverse complement strand
TGATGAACTGGACGCCGGTCCACGCGCTGCCCCGGGAGATCACCTGTGTCGACCCGATCGCCGTCGAGGCCGACCTGGTTATCGACGCCACCGGTCACGACGCCGTCGCCGTCTCCAAGCTCCAGGAGCGGGGCGTCCTGGACGCGCCGGGTATCGAACACGCCGAGGAGCACACCACCGGGATGGACCAGACCGAGGAGGGCCAGTACGGCGCCCCCGGCCACGACTCTCCGGGCCACGACTCCATGTGGGTCGGCGAGAGCGAGGACGCGGTTGTCGAACACACCGGACTCGCCCACGACGGCCTGGTCGTGACGGGGATGGCCACCGCGACCACCTACGGGCTGCCGCGGATGGGGCCGACATTCGGCGCGATGCTGCTGTCGGGCAAGCGGGCCGCCCAGGCCGCCATCGACGAACTCGGTGTCGACGCCGAGGACGTCGACATGACGACGCGGGCACCCGCCGACGACTGAGCTCGGTCGGCGGTTTCGTCGGGCCACACACCGACAGTGACCCCCCGACGCGTGGCTGTTCGGCCTGCCCCGGACAGCCGGCCCGTCGGGCGCCGGATGACACGCGAGCGCGGCCGGGCCGGGACGGCCGCCCGGGGGCTTTTGCCCGCTTAGCCCCTACCGTACCTGTGGACCCGTCGTTGCTGGTCGCCTTCGACGCGAGCGTGCTGTACGGCCCCGACAACGCCACCCCCACGTCCGGGGCGGTCGGGTTCGTCGTCGAGGAGGGGACAACCACCCACGTCGAGGGGTCACGGTCCGTCGACGCCGTGGTCTCGAACGTCGCGCTCGAGTACCGTGCGCTACTGGCGGCCGTGCGCGCCGTCGACGCCCGGTTCGACCGGGTCGCCTCGGTGCATATCCACGGCGACGCCGACGAGGTGATCAACGTCGTCGACCCGTCACACCCCGCCGAGCCGACCGGCCGGGTAGTCACCCGCCGGGTCGCCGAGACCCGCGACCGGCTGTCGGCTGTCCCCGACGTCACCTACCGGGCGTTACCGCGGACACTGAACGAGCGTGCACACCGGCTCGCGCGGTCGGGTCACAGCCACGAGCGCCGAGGCAACGGGCGCCGCGGACCCGACAGGTGAGCAAGGTCAACAGCCCTGGCAGTCGCAGTAGGTGACACAGACCGGGTTGTCACAGTCCGGGTTACGGGCGGTGCAGTACTCCTTGCCGTGACCGATCAGGAGTACGTGCAGGCTGTACTTGATATCGTCCGGGACAGTCTCGTTGAGCACCTCGTGAGCCTGCTCGGCGGTCGTCGAGTCGTCGATCAGCCCGAACCGGGTTGCCAGCCGCTCGATGTGGGTGTCGACGGCGAAGGTGGGTCGCTCGAAGTGGAAGTTCAGGACGACGCTTGCGGTCTTGGGGCCGATCCCCTTGATCTCGGTGAGCCAGTCCCGTGCCTCCTCGGTGGGCATCTCCTCGAGAAAGGCAAGCGTGTACGTCCCGCCCGTCTCGGCCCGGATCCGCCCGAGCGCGCGCTGGATCCGGTCGGCTTTCTGGTTCATCAGCCCGACCGCGGAGATGGTTTCGGCCAGCTCCTCGTGGCTGGCCTCCTCGATTGCCCGGTAGTCGGGGTAGATGCTAAACAGCTCATCGGCGGCCCGGGCGGTCTGTTCGTCGGTGACATTTTGCGAGAGGACCGTTGTGACCAGTTGGCGCACGCCGTCCTCCGAGTGGGCCTTTGCGGGCTTGCCGTGCAGCGCGACCAGGTCGCGGTGTAACTGCCGGACGTCCATACCCACAGGTAGTGCGGCAGACGTATCAGCGTGCCTGTCGCCGCCGGCGGTTCACTCGGTGTGTTCGAAGGTCTGGAACTCGACGGTCCGCCCCTCCGGGTCCTCGGCGAAAAACTGGTAAATCTCGTAGGTGTCGTTGTACCGCGGTTCACCGTCCGCCCGCTCGACCCCGCTGTGGGCGTCGTCGACACCGGCACGGTCCTCGAAGACAAAGGTGACAGTCCCCTCGGTGTCGGCGGTCTCGCGGGCACAGAAGCCAAACCGGAACTCACCCGCCCGGAGGATCGTACAGCCGGGCTGTTCGAGCCACACCGTGGCGCCCAACTCGCGGTAGAACGCCACGACGTCGTCGTGACACTCGGTGTCGAAGAAGACGAGCCCATCCATACCCGTACTGGGGCCGCCGGCCACCTGTATGCTCCCCTTGCTCAGCGCTCGGCGACGACGACCGGGGGAAACTCCTGGTGGTCCGGGCCGGTGACGTCGGGCGTCTCGCCGGCGAGTAACCCCTCGAACTGGTCCCGGGAGAGAGCCGCGCCGTCGTGTGTCAGCCACGCGGTCGGCTCGAAGCCGAGTCCGGAGAGCAGCTCCAGCACCGCCCCGGGGTCCTCGCCGAGCTTGGTCGGGTGCACCTCGGCGGCGACGAGCCGCGGGAGTGCGGTGTCGGGCGCGGCCGCTCGCAGGCCACGGAGGACCGCCAGCTCGGCCCCCTCGCAGTCGAGTTCGAGCACGTCACACGGGAGCAGGTCGGCGGGCGGTACGGTCGGAGCCGCGTTCGGGTCGAGCCCCTTCGCCTCGGCCTCGGCGTCGGCGAGCGTCCCCACGACCGTCTGTCGGAGTGTGACCCTGTCGGGGCCGACGCCGTTCAGCCGGAGGGTCTCCCGGAGCGCGGCGAGCCGGTCGGCGCTGGCCTCGTAGACCGTGACCCGGGCGCCGGTCTCGGCGGCGGCAACGGTCGTGATACCGAAGCCCCCGCCGACCACTGTCACGTCCTCGCCCGGGCGGGTGTGGTCGCGGTGGACGGACGCGAGCCCGCCCTCGAAGGTGGAGTGGTCGGGTGTATCGCGGCCGAACAGGCGGTCGAAGGGTTTGCGCGGCTCGGCGGGCCGTGGCACCCGAACCCCCGCGCAGGTGCCGTACTCGACGGCCGGGAGCGCGTCCCGGAGCCGCTCGTGACAGGGGTGTCGCCCCTCTTCGCCGGTCGCCATACCGGTCTCTGGTGGCGGGTGGGTCTAATGGTACCGACGACAGACAGTCTGCCGCGCCGACGGCAGGACCCGACCCCGGACCGGGCAGGGGCACTCGACTGCGTCTCAGCGAGGCGCCGGTCACGCCCGCCACCGGCCGGTCGTGGGAGCTATGCCGTCACCGGGCGATGGGCGGGCATGGTCACCGTCGACACCGAACAGATTGCCGTCGAGGAGTCCCCCAGTCTGGTCACGCTCGAACTCGCGCGCCCGGCGAAGTTGAATGCCCTCACACCGCCGATGGTGCGCGGGCTGGCCGACGCCTTCGAACAGCTCGAGGACGACGCGGGTCGGGCGGTCCTGCTGGCCGGGCAGGGCCGGGCGATGTGTGCCGGGATGGACGAGGACATCGTCAGCGACGACTACGCCGCGGAGCACGCCGGCCTCCACGAGACCCTCGAAGGGGTGTACCGTCAGGTCGAGGCCCACCCTGGTCCGGTCGCACTGGCCGGCCACGGCGCCGTCGTCGGCGCGGCACTGCTGGTCTCGCTGTCCTGCGAGTTCGTCGTCGTCGGCGAGGGGGCGACCCTGGCAATCCCGGAGGTGAGCTACGGTATCGCCTCCGACCGGGCGGCGTCGGCCCTGCCGGGGGACGTCGGCCGCCACGCCGCCAGCGAACTGGTGCTCACGGGCGAGCCACTCGACCCCGAGCGCGCCCGAGCGGTGGGGCTGGTCAACGATGTGGTCGCGGGGGACGCCGACGCCGTCAGAGAGCGCGCCCGGGAGCTGCTCGGGGCCGTAACCCGCCACGACGGCGAGGTCGTTGCCGAGGTCATCAGGGGGATGGCCGGCGACAGGTCCTAGAGCCGGCCGCTGACGAGTCTGACGTAGCCCAGCCCCAGCCGCCGTTCCTCGTGGCTGTCAGCCTGGGCGGCCAGCGCGTCCCGGGCAGCGTCGACCCGTCGCTCGAGCTCCTCGGCCGGGGACTGCCGGGCTGTCCGGCCGCCGGGTGCGGCCGCCCGGACGAACCCCCGAAAGAGCAGGTTCAGGGGCGCGGCCGCCGGGTGCTCGCTCGGGCTGGCGTTGAGCAGGACCAGCCTGCCACCCGGCCGGAGGGCGTCACACCACCGCTCGACCGCCGCCGCGGGGTCCCCGAGCATCCCGACGAGGAAGGTGGCGACGACGGCGTCGGCGGGCGCACAGAGCGGTGGCCGGGTCGCGTCCCCGGCGAGGACGGCGACGTTCCTCCAGCCCGCCTGCACGACCCGGTCACGGGCGACCCCGAGCATCCCGGGTGTGAGGTCGACGCCGACAACCCGGCCGTCGGGGCCGACCTGTCCGCGCAGGTACGGGAAGTTCGCCCCCGTCCCACAGCCCATCTCGACGACGGTGTCGCCGGCCTCGAGCGCCAGCGTGTCGGCCGTCCGGGCCCGCAACGACCGCACACCCGGGGCACGCGCCAGCAGGTCGTACAGCCGCGCCCACCGGGCGTAGAACTGCCGGGCGGCCCCGGGGTCGCTCGCGGGCATCGCTCAGGCGACCGCCCGGACCCGTTCGGCGACCGTCGGGGCGTCGGGCCCGAGGACGTAGAGAATTGGCTCGACCCCCATCGCCCCGGTCTGGTAGAGGACGGTCGCGTCGGGGCTGTCCGACAGGGCCGTCGCGACAGCCTCGTCGACGTCGGCCTCGGGGTCGAACTCGGCGGCAGGATGTCCCTCCCCCTCGAGGGCCGTGACGGTCGCCGGGTCGTAGCTGACGTTTACGGCTGCGCGGGCGTCACTGCCCGCGGCCCGCGCCGCCAGCAGGACGCCGGCGACGTACTGGCTGACGCCGAACGCCGGGTCACCGGGAACCGTCACCTCCCCGCGCACGTCGATGAGTCGCCCGGGCACGGCGGCCACGTCGTCGATGGTCCCGGCGTCGGGCAGACACTCGACGAGGTTGGAACCGACCGCCGGCACGGTCGCCGCGAAGCCGGCGGTGTTCCGGAGCACACGTAACCCCCGCCGGACCGACGCCCGTACCTGCCCCGTTGCCCGGATCCGGCCGTCCGGGTCGTGGATAGCGTTGCCTTCGTAGGCAGCAAGCCCGGGAACGGCCGCCTCGTGGAGGCTCGCCAGGACGCCGCCACGTTCCAGTTCCCGGACCGTGACCTCGGCCTCGACCAGCGCCTCGACGGTGGTCATGTCGCCGGTGGTCAGCCCCTCGGTCAGGCGGTCGACGAGGTCCGTGACAGGGCCCGCCGCCGCCAGTTGGTCGTTGCGGTCGACCTCGCCGTGGACGTACTTCGAGACGGCGCTCTGGCTGATCCCGAGCAGGTCGGCCACCTCGCTCTGTGTCAGCCCCTCCTCGCGGAGCCGCTCGGCCAACAGCGACCGGAAGGTGGGGAGAAACTCCTCGACGACGACCTCCTCGATGAACTTCACGGGGGCTCACCCCGGCGTCGAAGTGTCGTCGTCGGCACGCCCACGACGCCCGCGGTC
>CAZQZE010000170.1:0-5436 GCA_964597715.1 uncultured Halobacteriales archaeon | reverse complement strand
ATATCCGGCCTGCAATCGACGGTGGACTGTGGAGGAGTTGTCGGATTCACTCCCGCTGTAAACGGCGGGATTCTCTCCTCGAAGACAGATAGGCAATCGCGGGGATGCCGACAATCGCGCCAACAATAGTCACGGACATGGACAGCCCACCAAATGCAATGCACATCGGGAGGAAGTCTCTCGGACTGTACCCGCATTCGGGGCAACTCGTCGCTTCAGCGGCGATCTCTCGTTTACACTCTGAACAGGTCGCCTTCTCGTCGTTACCGGGTGATGACACGCCAAAATGTAGGTCTTTGTGGGGTATGATACTTACTCCGCCTCTACCCTACCGGGTAACCGGTTGGTTCATGCGGTCTTGAAACCGTGCCGCTACAGCCCCAGCGCTCGATTATGTCGACACTGGTACTACCGTCCGACCGTCCACGGTGGTTCGGTTGATCGCAGGCACCCGTAGACGGGCAACCTATCACGTCGGCTAGTACCGTGTAGCTATTACTCGCGTCCGACCTTGTGTGGGGTATGGCGACCGACGAGGGCCACGCGGCGGGGTTCAGAACACAGACCGAGGAGTTCCACGGGCAGTCGCTGTCCGTCTCGGGGGAGTTTCCCGACTGGCTGGCCGGCGAGTACGTCGCCAACGGCCCCGGACAGTTCGAGGCCGGGGAGACCGACCTGGTCCACTGGTTCGACCCGTTGGCGATGGTCCGGCGGGTCGACTTCGACGCGCTGACCTACACCAACCGGCTGGTTCGTAGCCGGGACTTCGAGTTCGCCCGCGAGTCGGGCGGGGTCCGTACCCCGTTTCCCGGCACTCCGCCGGACCGCCCGGTCTGGACGCGACTCCGACAGGCGCTGACCGGCGTCTTCCCCGACAATCCGGTCATCGGCGTCCAACGACTCGACGGCGACCTGCTCGCGGTCACGGAGTCGCCGTGGGGGCTCGTGCTCGACCCCAACACCCTGGAGACGGTAGACCGGGTCGACCTCACTGCCGGGCTCGACTGTGACCTCACCCTCGCACACGTCCACTACGACCACGACCGCGAGCGATTTCTCAACCTCGGGGTGTCCTATGGTCCGGAGACCACCTACACCCTCTTCGAGCGCCCGGCCGACGGCGGCGAGCCGACCCCGCTCTCCCGGCTCCGGTTCGACGAGACCCCTTACGTCCACTCGTTCGCGCTCACCGAGGCGTACGCGGTGGTGACGGTCAACGCCTTCGGGCTGGACCCGCGGGCGTTGCTGCGCGGGACCGTCACCCGCGACACCTTCCTCGACGCGTTCACCGCCGTGGACGCCGGGTTGCGGTTCGTCGTCCTCGACCGGAAAACCGGTGGACACGTCCACACCGCCGAGACCGACCCCGCGTTCGTCTACCACCACGCCAACGCCTTCGACCGCGAGGGCGACGTCGTGGTAGACGCCGTCGCCTTTCCCGACGAGCGGGCGGTGACAGGGCTCACACTCGACAACCTCCGGTCGAACGACCCGGACCTTCCGCAGGGCGACCTGGTTCGCTACCGGCTCTCCCTCGACAACGACCGAGTCGAGCGGACCACCCTCCACGAGGGGCCCGCCGAGTTTCCCATGGTCGACTACGCCGGCCGCGGCGGCCGGGAGCACCGGTACGTCTATCTCGCCGAGACCGACGTCGGGTCGGGGTCGAGTCTCCCGACCGACGTGGCCAAGGTCGACACCGAGACCGGTCGGGTCCGCCGCTGGCGCGAGACCGGGACCCACCCTGGTGAACCGGTGTTCGTCCCCGCGCCCGACGGCGACCGCGAGGACGACGGCGTGTTGCTCACCGTCCTGTTGGACCCCGGAGCCGGCCGGTCGGTCCTGGTCTGGTTAGACGCCGCCACCCTCTCCGAGCGCGGCCGTGCTCCCCTTCCCCACCGGCTTCCGTACGGCTTTCACGGCCAGTACTACGGTCCGGCCTCGCCGGGCCGGAGCATGCCCTGACCGCGCTCACCCGCCGCGGACGAACTCGTCGCGCCGGTCGCGTAACACCTCGTCGGCGTGAGTGATGGTCCCCCCGCCGTCCGTGGCGGCCCCACCGTCGGTCTCGGGGCACTCGGCGTGGTGGGCCACCTCGCCGGCGGTCGGGGCTTCACCCCCGCAGGTAGCGCATCGGAGCACCCGGCCGTCTGAGGGTGTGGACATCTCGGTCAGATACTCCGGCAGACCGCCGCCGACGACGAGGGCGGCGAGGAGGACGAACAGCGGAGTGTGGCAGAAACCGAGCGTGAGCCACACGAGAGCGTGGTCGGAGCGTCGGCTGGAGAGTGAGCCCAATCGGTCGGAAGTAGTTACCCGAGGTGGTCAGGAGAGCGCTCGTCGGCGTAGTACGGGCGGTCAGACTGTCCCGACGCTGTCCCCTTCGTGAATGACGAACTCGGTATCCGCCGCAAACCGCATGAGCGCACGGTCGCTCAGGTCGAGTTCTCCGAGACGCTGTGCCCGTGGGTGGTCGCCGAGTGTGTACGAGACCTTGCTGCTGTACGGCCAGAGGCCGATCTCGCCGTTGAGCTCGGTTTGTTCGCACAGGATGGTCCCGTTCTTTGTCGTGTAACTCACCCCGGAGTCACTCTGGCTGAACATCGGCGGCCGGTCGACCGTGACATCGATAAGGTGGTCCCCGTCGATGTGTACCGATGTCCGGCGGGTTGTGCCGTCGTCGTCGTGTGTGATGTCGGCGACCTCCTTCGGGTACCCCCAGATGTCGACCCCGAGCGCCTTCGCAGGCTCCGAGGTAACCGGGAGATGCCAGACGTAGCCGGTCACCCCGC
The DNA here is from genome assembly GCA_964597715.1 of uncultured Halobacteriales archaeon. Lineage (GTDB taxonomy): Archaea > Halobacteriota > Halobacteria > Halobacteriales > Haloarculaceae > Salinirussus. The sequence continues at coordinate 2,644 of CAZQZE010000170.1, read as the reverse complement.
GTGTGAACACCGACACGTACGGTAGCGTCCGGGAGTCGTCGTGGACTGCGGGGATCAGAACGCCGAACTCGTTGTACGGTTCGATACCCGAGTCGTACCCGATTCGGTCGTAATCGACACACAGGAGTGTCACTGCCGCGCGACTCCGGGTTGCCCGGACCGGCGTCAGCCCGGCCGGAAGCAGGTCGTTGACGGCCTCGGGTGCGGCCGATAGAACGGCCCCGGTCATCGTCGCGTGCGTCGAGAGCGGGAGAGCAACCTCGTGACCCGTCGAAAGCGTCTCTGATTCCCCGTCCGTCCCCCCTAACCTCGTGACCTCTTCCGCTGCCATGGTATCACCCAACATATGACTATGGAAACAAATGTATTTCGCCGTATCACCGCCGGGCGACCTGGCAAGACACACACAGACCGGCGCCACTCTACGGTGACGAACCGGCCGTTGCGGTTGCGTTTGCGCTCTCCGTGGACACCGACCTGTCGGAGCTGCCGTCGGACACGCTCTCGGAGTTCCAGGCCATGCTGCTACTGTGGAGGGTCACGCCGGCCGCCGTGGTAATCCGGACAGACGTTGGGCTGGTGATAGGCGAGACAGTGCGTTGCTCGGGGCGGTCAGCTGTCACCCGGAGTGTCTGTGAGGCGGCCGCAAAGTAGAGGTAGCGCGTGTCGCCGGCCGAGAGTGAACTGTCCAAGCTGACCGTGTCAGTCGTCCCGTTGGACTCCACGCGCACCGTCGTCGCACCCGGGACCGTGTCGCCCCCGGAGTGTGTGAGTGTGAGATACGAGTCCTCGGCCGCGTCGACGGAGAGTTGGGCCTGGATAGTCGCGCCCGGCGGCACGTCGTCTATCCAGCCCGGCTTGGGGGCGGTCTCGACGCCGGCCTGGCGCAACTCGTAGCTGTAGGTCACTGTTTCGCCGTTTAGAGTGGCCGTGACCGACAAGTTCTGAATCCGGCCGGATTCGCTGACGACGAGACGGCCGTCGAAGGATTCAGCCTCAACTGTCGAGGCGCTCGCTACTGACACGCTGTCCGCCGTGAGAACGACGTTGCCACCACCGGCCGTCTCGTTGGTAACCTCGAAATTGCCTGCCGAGAGAAATTCATAGGTCGAGTAAAGGATGGTGAGTCGGTCGTCGGGCCCATCGAGGACTCGGTAGTTCGTCTTCTCGTCTGACGAGGTCCGAACGAACTGCGTGGTCTCGTTGCTCCACTGGTCGATAGTCGTGGACTGGCCGTCACCTACCGACCCCGTCCCCGAGAGGCGATACGTCGAGACGTTCGCCCCGACAACGAGACGGGTGCTGATCGTCGACCGAGGCGAGGACTGATTCACCTGGAGAACAGCCCCGTCGGCCGTCACCGCGTTCCGGTTTGCCTCGACGAGCGCCGAGGCGTTCGAGAGCGTCCCGTTCGTGACACCCGAGACCGCTTCGGGCGATGCGTCTGTCGAATCGGATGGGCCCGTCTCCGCGCCCAGGCCGCCGGCACAGCCCGCACAGACGAGTGCGATAACGAGTGTGAGGGCTAGTTTGTGTCGTTGCACACCGGAGTGACACCCCGAGTAGGGATAGTGGTTGAGATAGCACAAACCCCTCTTTGTGTGTGACCGGCCCGCATACCGGTCGGGCCGGCTATCGACTCACCCGAGTGGTGCGGCTGTGACGACCACTCCGGCGGTCATCGGCCGGTCGGGAAACAGCGACCGGTGCCGGTATGGGCCACGGCGGGAACTGGTCGGGACAGGGGTCCGACGGAGGAGCCGCCGGTTGCAGTTCACCGCGCAGTCGGCGGCCGCTACCGGTGCCGGTTCGGGGGTGACACGGACCCGACTGTTGCTCACGCTGAAACACACAGGCCGGGATTAATACCTGTCTGACGGATTACTGTGTATGAGCACACCCGAGACAGTTGTCGCCACACTGTTTCTGTTGGGGGTCGGCTACTCCGTCCTGCTGTGGTATCTGAGGCCGGGGCGTGGGTTGAACAGCGAGTGGTGGGGGTGAGGCAGCCGGCCGGACGTCGGTTACAGCGGGTTCACGGCCCGTCGACGACGGACCGCTATCGTGTGGTCCTCGGGGATACCCACCACACGGTCGACCACCAGCGAGCCGGCGACCGGCGGCCGGGCCGTCACGGGGTCCGGAGGGTGCCGGTGTAGTGGTGTCGGTCGTCGACCGTCCGTTCGTAGGTGTAGTCGTCCGGCGGGCGAACGTTCCAGGAGGTGAACCGGTCGTCGATACCGTCCACGATGGTCGTCACGAAGGACCCGTACGCACGCAGCGTCGGCCGCGTCCGCGTGTGTGACAGTTCGTAACGACACCGCGTCTCCTGTCCGCCGCTGCCGGGCGAGACGACCAGCCGGAGGTCATCGCGGAGTTCGGCGCTGAACCCGGAGTGTGAGTCCGTCAGAACTGCTCTGCCGAAGGCGTCGATCCGGTCACAGGCGCTGTCAGGGACGTGGTTCACGTCTCTACAGCACCGACGGGGCCGCGGGTAAAAAGCCGTCCGCGTTCGCCGGACAGCGAGACGAGTGAGGGGAGTTCTGTCGGGCCCAGTGACACGCGCCAGTCGGTAGTCGCGGGCACGTGATATCATACTGCCGGACAGAAGTACGTGAAGACCGGTGTCGTGCAGTGGCCCGAA
>CAZQZE010000169.1:0-5471 GCA_964597715.1 uncultured Halobacteriales archaeon | reverse complement strand
GCCTTCGAGGGCGTGCTGGGCCGGGAGGTCTGGCCCGGCGAGGGCGTCCAGACCGACGAGGGGATTGCCGAACACATCCGCGAGACGGCCCAGACCGTCTACCACCCGGTCGGCACCTGCAAGATGGGTGACGACGGGATGGCCGTCGTCGACGACCGGTTGCGGGTCCACGGCGTCGAGGGGTTGCGCGTGGTCGACGCCTCAGTGATGCCGACTATCCCCTCGGGCAACACAAACGCCCCGACGATCATGGTCGCGGAGAGAGCCGCCGACCTGGTCCGCGGGGAAGCCGAGTCGACCGCCGAGCCAATCGCCGCCGACGACGACTGAGCCCGCGTCGCCCTCACGTGTCTGTGGTGTGAACCGTCACACCGTCCTCGTCCCCGACGTGGACCTCGTCGGCCAGCCCGACGAACAGGCCGTGCTCGACAACGCCCGGAACCGTGGCGAGCGCCCGGGCGCGGGCCACGGGGTCCTCAATCACACCGAAGTCGCAGTCGAGCACTAGGTGGCCCTCGTCGGTGACGACCGGCCCGTCCTTGCGCTCGGCGCGACGCAGGTCCGGCTCGCCACCCTGCTCGCGGATTGCGTCGGCGACGGGCCGGCGGGCGTCGGGCAGGACCGCGACGGGGACAGGGTGGTCGAGCCTGTCGGCCAGCTTCGAGGGGTCGGCAACGACGAGCAGGCGGTCGGCGGCGGCGTCGACCAGCTTCTCACGGGTGTGGGCCGCGCCGCCGCCCTTTACCAGGTTCCCGCCGGCAACCTGGTCGGCACCGTCGATAGCGAGGTCGGGGGTCGCCGCCGAGAGTGTGGTCAACCGGACCCCCGCCTCGCGGGCGCGCTCACGGGTCTGGTAGGAGGTGGGGACCCCCTCGATGTCGAGGCCGGCGTCGACCCGCCGCCCCAGCGCCCGGATAGCGTGAGCCGCGGTGCTTCCCGTCCCGAGGCCGACGACCGTCCCGTCCTCGACGGCCTCGGCCGCGGACTCCCCGGCGTGGCGCTTGGCGGTCTCCCGCTCGTCCATACCCGCCTCTGTTCGCGTGAGGGTGTAAAGCGTTCGGGGTGTCGGGCCCGGCGTCTCGCCGGGTGCGAAACGGTGAATATCCTCCCGCCCGGGCAGGCAGGTATGGATGCGGCCCTGGGTCCACCGGAGACGATGCGCGAGCGCCGCGAGGAACTCACGCCGATGATGACCCAGTACTTCGAACTCTGTGAACAGTACGACGACGCCCTCCTCCTCTTTCAGGTTGGTGACTTCTACGAGGCCTTCTGTGCGGCCGCCGAGACCGTCGCACGGGTCTGTGAGGTGACCCTGACCAAGCGCGAGGACAACACCGGCCGGTACCCGATGGCCGGCGTGCCGGTCGACAGCGCCGAGTCGTATATCGAGGACCTGCTGGAGGTGGGTTACCGGGTCGCGGTGGCCGACCAGGTACAGGAGCCCGCCGAGGCCAGCGGCGTCGTCGACCGGGCGGTCACCCGCGTCGTCACGCCGGGTACGCTCACCGAGGCCGAACTCCTGGCGGGCGAGGACAACAACTACGTCGCCAGCGTGGCCGACGGCGCCGAGACCGCCCTCGCGGTACTCGACGTCTCGACGGGTGAGTTCTACGCCACGAGCGCCCGTGACCCCGGCCTCGTCGCGGACGAACTCGGCCGGTTCGAGCCCGCGGAGGCCATCGTCGGCCCCGACGCCTCGGTCGACCTGCTGAGCGAGGACTGCGTGGTCAGCCCCTCCGACCCGACGGCCTTCGGGGCCGACAGCGCCCGCGAGACCCTGGGGGCCTACTTCGGCGCGCCAGACCGGCTGCTCGCCAACGAGACGGAGCTCCGGGCCTGCGGGGCGTTGCTCTCCTACGCCGAGTACGCCCGTGGCGGCGGGGACCGTCTGTCGTATCTGAACCACCTCACCCGCTACGACCCACAGGAGTATCTGCTGTTGGACGCCGTTGCGCTCGAGAGTCTGGAGCTGTTCGACCGCCGGACGGTCCGCGGGCGTGAGGACCTCTCGCTGGCGGCGGTGCTCGACGAGACCGCGAGCGCGCTCGGCCGGCGCCGGCTCACCGACTGGCTCCGGCGCCCGCTGGTCGACCCCGACCGGATCGGTGCCCGACACGACGCTGTTGGCGAGTTCCGCGGCGACGTCGGGCGCCGGGAACGTCTGCACGACCGCCTCCGGGAGGTCTACGACATCGAGCGGCTGGTCTCCCGGGTCGGCCGCTCGCGGGCCACTGCGCGTGACCTGCGCTCGCTGAAAGAGACACTCGAGGTGGTGCCCGAGGTGCGGGAGATACTCGGGGAGTGTACGGCCGACCTGCTGGTCGACCTCCGGGACCGGCTGGCGGACCTCTCCGATGTCCGGGGGCTCATCGGCGAGGCGGTCCAGGAGGACCCCGCTCGCGAGCTGACCGAGGGCGGGATCATCAAGCCGGGTTACGACGAGCGACTGGCCGACCTCCGGCGGACCGAGCGCGAGGGAAAGGCGTGGGTCGACGACCTCCAGGCTCGCGAGCGCGAGCGCACGGGCATCGACTCGCTGAAGGTCGGCCACAACACCGTCCACGGCTACTATATCGAGGTGACGGAGGCCAACCTCGACCGCGTCCCCGCGGACTACGAGCGGCGTCAGACGCTGAAAAACGCCGAGCGCTACTACACGCCCGAACTAAAGGAGCGGGAAGACGAGATCCTGGGGGCCGAGAGCCGGGCGGACGACCTCGAGTACGAGCTGTTCAGCGCGGTGCGCGGCGAGGTCGCCGATGCGGCCGAACGCCTCCAGACGGTCGCGGACGCGCTCGCGCGACTGGACGCGCTGGTCTCGTTCGCGACCGTCGCCGCCGAGTACGGCTACAGCCGCCCGACCGTCGTCGACGGGACGCCCCACATCCGTATCGAGGACGGCCGCCATCCGGTCGTCGAGCGCAGCGAGGACGAGTTCGTCCCCAACGACCTCCGCCTCGACAGCGAGAACCGCGTGGCGGTCATCACCGGCCCGAACATGAGCGGGAAGTCGACCTACATGCGCCAGGCCGCCCTCATCGCGATCCTCGCCCAGGCCGGCAGCTTCGTCCCCGCGAGCGACGCCCACTTGTCGGTGCTGGACCGGGTCTTTACCAGGGTCGGCGCCAGCGACGACATCGCCGGCGGCCGGTCGACGTTCATGGTCGAGATGACCGAACTGGCAGACATCCTCGGCGGCGCGACCGAACACTCGCTGGTCCTGCTCGACGAGGTCGGCCGGGGCACGAGCACCGCCGACGGCCTCGCCATCGCGCAGGCGGTCACCGAGTACATCCACGACGAGGTGGGGGCGCTCACCCTCTTTGCGACCCACCACCACGACCTGACGGCGGTCGCCGATGACCTTCCGGGCGTGTGCAACCGCCACTTCCGGACCAGCCAGGACGACGACGGGGTAGTCTTCGAGCACGCCGTCGAACCCGGCGCGGCCGCCGCCTCCTACGGCGTCGAGGTGGCAAGTACTGCCGGCGTGCCCGAAGCCGTCGTCGAGCGTGCTGCCGACCTGCTTGGCGGGTCTGGTGCCGAGGGCGAGTCCGTTGCCGGGAACGGGTCCGGTCCGCCCGGGCCCAACGGCCACAGCCCGGATACCGGCGGCGCGGGGGAGACGGCAGCCGGTGGCGAGGGGGCGGCGGTCCGGGAACGACTCGCGGAACTCGACGTCGGGAACACGACACCCCTGGAGGCGCTGAACGTCCTGGCCGACCTGAAAGCGGAGGTCGAGTAGGCCCAGAATAGGGGGTTTTAGTCCAGCAACTGAGTTTGCTCACGTCCCTCTCGACTCAGACGAAATTAAGCCGAGTCCTGCCTGTCAAGATATTCATTGACCGATATCGGAGCGATTACTCCAACACCGAGTAGCACAGCAGCCGCTACCCACGTTGGGGGTTGGGCTGCGCCACGTAGCACAACGAACAGCATCGGTACTGTCACGAAACCAGCAATAACCTTTTTTACAGGAGACCAGGGGACGCCCTCACCCGCGGATTCATTAACTTGTAGTGATAGGTCACGGTTTGTCGTAGTGTGCACGGTGAAGTGACACCGAGCGTTTCTGACTCTGAAACAGCAAATCCGGTTTTATGTGGCCTGTCGACTTTGTCCCGACCATCGATGAGCGACTATGCGGTCAGCGCCGACGGACTCACAAAACAATACGGTGACGAGCGTGCCGTCGACGGGCTGTCACTCTCCATCCCGGGAGGAACGGTCTACGGGTTTCTCGGTCCCAACGGGGCAGGGAAGACGACGACGATGCGGATGCTGGTTGCCCTCACCGAGCCGACAGCTGGCGCTGCGGAGGTCGCTGGCGTCCCGGTCACGAACCGCTCGCAGTTGACGCAGCGAATCGGGTATCTCCCCGCCGACCCGCCCGTCTTCGACGAACTCACCGGCTGGGAACAACTCCGCCACGTCGCTCGACTACACGGCATCCCCGACGACCGAGCCGACGTACGTATCGAAACGCTCCTCGACAGGTTCAATCTCCTTGCTGACGCCGACAGACGTGTCTCCTCGTACTCGACCGGGATGAGAAAGAAACTCGGGATCATCGGAACGCTGTTTCACGAACCCGACGTCGTGCTACTCGACGAACCAACCAGCGGGCTCGACGTCCGTGCGGCCCGCACCGTTCGGGACACGATTGCCGACCTCGTCACCCGTGAGATGACCGTCTTCCTCTCGACGCACATCCTCCCGGTAGTCGATGAACTCGCAGACACTGTCGGGGTCATCGACGACGGCACGCTCGTCGCAGAGGCCCCACCGTCGGAGCTCAAATCCCGGGCACACGAATCCGCGGACCTCGAAACGGCATTCTTGGAAATCACCGACGAACGGGACGCCACGGGGACGGACACGACCCCGTCGAAGGGTGATGGCGAGACAAGTCGGCAGCGGTCGACGAATGTCTGACAGTACACCACCCGGTCACGGCCAGTCCGGGGCCGCGTCCGCGAGTGCCAGCGAGGACGGACCCGCCTCCCCGGATGGCGTCCCATCGGCCCGGAACAGTTGGGAGTTTGCCCGGGTCGACCTGCTGAGAGGCTACCGCTGGGTGAGAGACCAGGACTTCTGGGTTGCGTTCATGTTCGTCGTGGGTGTCGTCTATGCATTCATCGGTTGGCTTACCTTCGACGCAACGCGGAGTGTCGGTTCGGCGCTCACCGCCGGGTCGTCTGCACCGGCGTGGCTGTTCACCGCGACGGGTGTGTTCTGGCTATTCATTACGGTACTCCTCGTTGTCGACAGTGTCGGGAGTAACGGGAGCCTCGACAACGACGGTCACTACCTCACGGTCCGGCCGACGGCTGACATCGTCGGTGGAAAGCTGGTCGCAGCCGGAATCAGGTACTCGGTGTACACTGTCAGTCTCGGGCTCGCCGCCGGCGCGGGGTTGGCGGCCGGAACCGGTTCACCCCTCCCGGTGGTCGGGATGCTCGCTGCCGCGG